>NZ_JRPQ01000056.1 GCF_000762405.1 Hoylesella timonensis S9-PR14
TTTTTGGTTCAAAATGTAAGTTCGTTCAGTCGTGTAGCTCGCTACACTCCTTCACTCTCTTGCATTTTGACCTCAAAAATAAGCTCAAAATCTAACAAAGCTAATTTATAGAACCAGCCTAAAACGAACAAATCCAACCAAACGTTTTGGTTGGATTTGTTCGTTAAAGGACCACTATGGGCTGCGCTCCATCAAAAGAAAAAGACGGATAGCACACTAAACTCGCTCTCCAAAGATAGCCGACCCCACTCTCACCATGGTTGACCCGCACTCCACAGCGATGCGGTAATCATGGCTCATCCCCCAACTGCGTTCCTTGAAATAAGGTGCATCGGCAAAATATTGTGACTTCACTTCATCGAAAAAACGGCTTGCCAAAGTCATCTCTTCCCGTATCTGCGCCTCGTCATCAACATTGGACGCCATCATCATCAAGCCACAGATGCGCACATGCTCCAAGCTCCGCCATTGTCCTTTTGCCAACCATTGGCGGCAATCGGACAACGAGAAGCCGTATTTAGTAGCTTCCTCCGCAATATGCAACTCAAGCAACACATCAATAACACGCTGATTACGCGCTGCCTGCTTTTCAATTTCAAGCAAGAGTTTCTCTGAGTCAACAGCCTCAATCATCGTGATATAAGGAGCTATCAACCGAACTTTGTTGGTTTGCAGATGTCCTATGAAATGCCACTGGATATCTTTGGGCAGCATTTCCACCTTTCTACTTAGCTCTTGTTCTCTGCTCTCACCAAACACACGTTGCCCACAAGCATAAGCCTCGACAATGCTCTCGGCAGGATGAAACTTGCTAATTGCCACCAACTTAACGTGAGCAGGCAACTGCTGTTGAATGTTTTGTAAATTTTGAACTACGTTGACCATGATATTGACTGTTGATGTAGGAAGAAATAAGGTGAGTGTTTGCTAAGTGAAGTGAAACGGCATTCCGTTATTTGGTAGCGTCTGCCGCATCCATTTCGGGTCGATCATCAGCTTGTGTTTTCATTTCATGTTCGAAAACATCCATGATTTTTGTCTCTGCAATATTCGCAACTGTGAAATCCAATACACTGGTAGAAAACACTTCCTCGATGTTCTTCAATGCACCAGCCACCGAATTAGCTTGCACCAAGTAATTAACGGCAGTGCGCTTTTCCTTGCCTTTTTCTTCATCGATGGTGATGAACATCAGCTTTGCCTTATACCATTTGTCATCATTCTCGCCGTCACTAAAAAAGATTTCTCCGTAGGTGGCAGGCGTAATATTCTTGATAACGAACTCGCCACTCGAAAAGGAAGACATCTCCTGTGTGATTGCTTTCTCTGCTTCACCAAACGTAAAGGCATCTATGACATACATTTCTCGCACTTTGGTAAAAAGTCCGTCCTCTCCTTGGCGTTCATATTGCACACTTGTCTCAAACCAATTGGCATTTCTTGTTCTCATGTTGTTCTTTTTTTTTAATAATTATGAATGCAAAAGTACAAAAAAATAATAGACCTGCAAGTTTTGCGCTATCAATATATTTGCTACCTTTGCAGGAAGACAGGACAGACTTCAGCAACCCGATGTCTACCCTCTCGGTGCAGAAACGAACAAAGAAACGAACGAACAACGTTGCGGAAATTACGAAATATGAACTTACCACTCTTTTTATCCAAACGTATTTACCAAGAACAAGGAGACAAACAAAAGGTGTCCAAACCTGCTATCCGCATCGCAACTATCGGTGTGGGCATCGGTTTGGCAGTCATGCTGATATCCGTGTGCGTTGTCTTTGGGTTCAAACATGCCGTGAGCAACAAGGTTATTGGGTTTGGAAGTCACATCCAAGTGGCAAACTTCATGACGCTGCAAACCTCTGAATCTTATCCCATTCAAATGGGCGACTCGATGATTCAGGTGCTGAAAAAATGTCCGGGGGTAGACCATGTACAGCGATTTGCAAACAAACAAGGGGTTCTCAAAACCGACTCAGACTTCTTAGGCGTTGTCTTCAAAGGCGTAGGACCCGATTTTGATTCCACCTTCATCAAGCACAATTTAATAGAAGGTCACATCCCAGCATTCTCAGACAAGAAGAGCAGCAACCAAATCCTGCTGTCAAAATCCATGGCACAAAAGCTGCAACTCAAATTAGGCAATCGTATTTTCGCCTATTTTATCGATGACCACGGCGTACGTGTCCGACGATTTAAGATTGCAGGTATCTATCAAACCAATCTTGCCCAATACGATGACGTGACTTGCTACATTGATTTATACACCGCCGTGAAGCTCAATGGGTGGGAAACAGATCAGGTCACAGGAGCAGAAATAACGGTTAAGGATTTCCAACAGGTGGACATGACGGCGAACTATCTTATTCAACACATCAATCGCTCCGTCGATCAATATGGCGAGACCTATTCCTCAAAAACCATTCGAGATATTAGTCCGCAAATCTTTTCATGGCTCGATTTGCTCGATCTCAATGTCTGGATTATATTAGCTCTCATGTTAGCAGTGGCTGCCATTACGATGATTTCAGGCTTGCTCATCATTATTCTTGAAAGAGTACAGATGATTGGGGTGCTCAAAGCCATGGGAGCGCGCAACAATATGATAAGGCGCACCTTCCTATGGTTTGCCGCTTTCATCATTGGACGAGGCATGATTTTAGGCAATCTCATCGGCTTAGGACTCGTTGCATTACAGCATTATACAGGTTTGGTGAAGCTTGACCCCGAAGTATATTATGTGAATACGGTTCCAGTAGAAATCAATGTTTGGATGATTCTGCTCCTCAACCTCGGCACTTTGGTCATCAGTCTGCTGGTGTTGATAGCACCCAGTCAGCTTATCTCACACATCCACCCCGCCAAATCAATGAGATACGAATAAAGGAATCGTATTTTATCAACTTCATGCACAGCGCATAAAACACAGCACATCACTCTTTTGAACGGCTGGTTCTATAAATTAGCTTTGTTAGATTTTGAGCTTATTTTTGAGGTCAAAATGCAAGAGAGTGAAGGAGTGTAGCGAGCTACACGACTGAACGAACTTACATTTTGAACCAAAAA
>NZ_JRPQ01000057.1 GCF_000762405.1 Hoylesella timonensis S9-PR14
TTTTTGGTTCAAAATGTAAGTTCGTTCAGTCGTGTAGCTCGCTACACTCCTTCACTCTCTTGCATTTTGACCTCAAAAATAAGCTCAAAATCTAACAAAGCTAATTTATAGAACCAGCCTAAAAGGAAAAAACTTGTACTTCTGCCTAAAAACAAGTACTTTTGTAACCAAATTCCCTGCGGATGACAGAGACACTCAAAGAGAAAACGGCAAAAGGTATATTTTGGGGGGCGATGAGCAACATCACCCTGCAATTGGTAGGTGTGGTGTTTGGCATCATGCTGGGTCGTATCCTGTCCGACGAAGACTATGGCATGATGGCGATGATAGCCATTTTTCAGTTGGTTGCCATTGCCCTTCAAAACAGTGGGTTCACGGTTGCTATTACCAATATGAAATCCCCTACCCACGATGACTACAACGCTGTGTTTTGGTTCAACATCTTGGTTGGCGGCACCTTGTACATCCTTTTGTTCCTATCCGCTCCCCTGATAGCCTCTTTCTACGACACGCCAGCCCTGACATCCCTATGCCGGTACAGTTTTTTAGGCATCCTCTTCGCCTCGTTCGGTACCGCCCAATCGGCATGGCTGTTCAAGAACTTACACGCCAAGCAACAAGCCAAAGCCAACATCGTTGCCGTATTGCTGTCGAGCATCACGGGAGTACTAATGGCGTGGGGCGGTTTTCGTTATTGGTCATTAGCCACTCAAAGTTTGGTGTATATCCTGCTGTGTACCCTACTCTACTGGCATTATTCGCCTTGGCGACCCTCCGTACATCATATTTCGTTTGCTCCCGTGAGACGAATGTTCAAGTTCTCATTCAAAATCCTACTCACCACGCTCATTACCCAAGTCAACAACAACGTGCTGAACATTCTGTTGGGCAGGTTATACACCAAACACGACGTGGGACAATACAACCAAGCCTACCAATGGGACAGCAAGGGATTTCAGTTGGTGCAGAGCATAGTGAACCAAGTAGCACAACCTGTACTCGTTGAACTGAAGAACGAGGCTGACCGACAGCTGCACGCTTTTCGCAAGATGATGCGCTTTTCGGCATTTCTCAGTTTCCCCCTCTTGTTGGGACTGGGACTGGTATCGCGCGAATTCATCGTGCTTACCATTACCGAGAAATGGCTTCCCAGTGCCCAACTCCTTCGGCTTTTGTGCGTGAGTGGGGCTATTTTTCCCCTCATCACATTAATGTCGAACCTCATCATCAGCAAAGGGAAAGCCAATGTTTACCTTGGTTGCACCGTTGCCTTGGGCGTATTACAAATCGTCCTCATGCTATTGCTGTGGCCATACGGCATCCGCAACATGGTTATTGCCTATGTATGCCTCAACGTGAGTTGGCTTTTTGTGTGGTTCTACTTCGTGAGAAAGTCCACGGGATACACGCTTCCGCAGTTTTTTAAGGATGTGTTGCCCTTTGCAGTCAGTGCATCAGTGGTCATGGTTGTGACCTACTACGCCACGCTGAGCATCACTCATCTGCTCCCATTATTAGTCGTCAGGGTGGTAATGGCAGCTGCTTTGTATTACATCATCATGCGCGTTGCCAAAGCAGAGATACTCTGCGAATGCCAAGCAGCCATTCTTTCTAAATGGAAGAAAAAGCGCTAAGGACATCCCTAAATCCATATTTTTATGTATATTTGCTCATTATTGAAAATCAAAGCAGAAATTTAACACATGCAAGCCATTATATTAGCCGCAGGAATGGGGCGCCGCTTAGGAAGCTACACCAAGGAAAACACCAAATGTATGGTACCCGTTAATGGGGTAAGACTCATTGACCGCGTGCTCACGCAACTCTCCGCATTGCATCTAAAGCGTGTATTGATGGTGGTGGGCTATAAGGGTAAAGAACTCATCCACCACATCGGAGAGCGATATGCAGACGCTCTAAAGATAGAATATGTAGAAAATCCTATTTACGACCGCACCAATAATATTTATTCATTGTCGTTGGTAAAGGAGCAGATGCAAGAAGACGACACGCTCTTGATAGAGTCGGATCTCATCTTCTCTGACCGACTTTTCGCCATGATTCTTGCCGACGAGCGTCCCAACATTGCCCTCGTTGCCAAATATGAGACATGGATGGACGGCACCATGGTGCGCATTGACGGTGATGGCAACATCGTAAACTTTGTTCCCAAAAAGGCTTTCAACTATCAGGAGGTTGACTCGTATTATAAAACGGTGAACATTTACAAGTTTAGCAAAGCGTTTTCGCAAACACAGTACGTTCCTTTTCTCGATGCTTATTGTAAAGCTTTGGGAAATAACGAATATTACGAACAGGTGTTGCGAGTGATTACGCTCTTGGACAAAACCAACCTCAAAGCACTTGACATTGGTAATGAGAAGTGGTACGAGATAGACGATGTGCAAGATTTGGACATTGCAGAAACCATTTTCGCTAAAGACGACGAGATGCTCAAGCGGTATAACTATCGCTATGGTGGGCATTGGCGTTTTCCAAAGATGCTGGACTACTGCTATTTGGTAAACCCCTACTTTCCTTGTGAACAGATGAAAGCCGAGATGAAAGCCAACTTTGACACTCTGTTGACTGAATATCCGTCGGGTATGTATGTTAACTCGTTGTTGGCAGGCAAGTGTTTTGGCATCAAACAAGAATACATGGTGGTGGGCAACGGTGCAGCAGAACTCATCAAGAGCCTCATGGAGAACGTTAAAGGTCATGTGGGCATGGTGTTCCCCACGTTCGAGGAATATCCGCATCGACTGCGAAAAGAGCAGATGGTGGCGTTTGTTCCGCCCTTGGACACGCTGCGATATACTGCCAACGACTTGATGAATTTCTACAAAGACAAGTCCATAGACATGCTGTTGCTCATCAATCCGGACAATCCCTCGGGCAACTTCATACCCAAAGCCGACGTTGTGAGACTGGCAGCATGGTGCAAGGAGCGAAATATACAGTTGGTGGTTGACGAGTCGTTTGTAGACTTTAGTGATGACTTTTTACACAACTCACTCCTCTGTGATGAGACATTGGAAGCATATCCCAACCTGTTGGTCATGAAAAGTATTTCAAAATCGTATGGCGTCCCTGGACTTCGGTTGGGCATTTTGGCTACCTCGCAACGAGAAACCATTGCTCGCATCAAGCAAGACGTGTCAATATGGAACATCAACTCGTTTGCCGAGTTCTTCATGCAGATATACAATAAATACCAAGCGCAATACGAAAAGGCATGTCAGCAATTTATTGACGAGCGCAATCGCTTTGCCTTACGATTGAAGGAGATACACTTTTTGCGTGTTCTGCCAACCCAAGCCAACTACTTTTGTTGTGAGGTAAAACCGCCTTATACTGCAGCCGAGCTGACCAAACAACTGTTGGCACGCTTTGACATCATGATAAAAGATTGCAACAGCAAGACATCGCTCAAAGGATTGAACTATATTCGCATCTCTATCCGTAACCAAGCGGACAACGACCAACTAATCACAGCATTGCTCAACCTACAAAACGAAACCATATAAATGAAAATATGTATTTGCGGAGGAGGTAACTTAGGGCATGTGGTGGCTGGTTTTTTGGCTGCACAACCCACTCATGAGGTGAGTTTGTTGACACGACATCCCGAACGATGGACGCATCATTTGCTCATTGACACCCCCAATGGAGAGGTGTTAAAGGGGGAGTTATGCCACATCAGTACGCATGCCAAAGAAGTAATACCTTCGGCAGAGTTGGTTTTGCTGTGTCTCCCAGGATATGCACTGCACGACACACTGGAGCAAATAAGTACGTACCTGTTGCCCCACGTACCTGTGGGAAGCATCGTGTCGAGTACGGGCTTCTTTTTTGAAGCGTTGGACATCTTGCCAGAAACCACTCCTCTCTTTGGTTTTCAGCGTGTACCTTTCATTGCCCGAACCACTCAATATGGACATCGAGCATCGCTGTTGGGCTATAAACCTCAACTCAATTTAGCAATTGAACGAGGTGGTGAGGCTACCGAAACATTAAGGGAAACATTGCAAGAAATGTTGCATACCCCCATCAGTCTGTTAGATAACTATTACGAAGCGAGTTTGACAAATAGCAATCCGCTGTTGCACACCGCTCGTCTGTACGAGCTATGGCACACTTGGCACAAAGAGATTGTATATAAAGAGGTGCCGCTTTTCTACACCGATTGGACCGATGAAGCCGCACTGTTATACATCCAAATGGACGAAGAACTTCAAACTCTATTGAGCAAGTTAAAGGTAAAGCAGGGCGCAATACCCACTGTCCTCGACTATTACGAGAGTACGGATGCACATAGTTTAAGCAAAAAACTGTCGTCCATTACTGCCTTTCAAGGCATACCTGCGCCCATGAAAGCCGTTGAAGGGGGTTATCAACCCGACTTTTCCAGTAGGTATTTCACAGAAGACTTCCCCTATGGGCTGGCTATCATCCACCGATTGGCACATCAACACGGTGTAGAGGTTCCTCATATCGACAAGGTTTATGAATGGGGGATACGTCAATTGTCAAAATAAAGCAACAGTCATGAACACATCACTCATACCACACGAGGAACTGCGCCAACGCTTCGATCCTGACGGTTCGTTGCTGCGCCGCCAACAAATGCGCATGCTGCACATCCTTGTTGAGGTTGATAAGATATGCCAACGCCACAACATTCGGTATTGGCTCAGCAGTGGAACATTGATAGGTGCCGTTCGGCATGGCGGCTTCATCCCCTGGGATGATGACTTGGACATTGAGATGATGCGCTCAGACTACGAGCGGCTTTTGGAAATTCTACCTCACGAACTGCCCGAAGATTTGGCATTGCAAGCCCATAGTACCGACCCAAATTACTGTTACCATTACGCAAAGGTGCGCGACCGTTGTTCCTATATCGAAGAGAAGCCCAACTACGACCGCTTTTTTAAGCATCGTGGCATCTATATAGACATCTTCCCTTTGGAGAAACAACACATGTGGACACACAAACTCTCGGAACTTTCCTTCGGTCATGCCTACAAACTCATGCGTACCTACAAGGGGAGCGACGAGGAGTGCATGAAAAAAGTGAAACGACTGTATGCGTGGAATGTAAGATTTATCTACCCATTATTGCGCTTGGTGAATCGCATCACGGGCGCAAAGACCATCACCAGCGGACTTGGGATTCCGTTTCACAATCCCCGATATGAAGAGGATATATTCCCATTGACAACCATTATGTTTGAAAATTGTTCGTTCATGGCTCCCCATGACAGCGACCGAATGTTGCGATACCTTTATGGCGACTATATGAAGCTGCCCGATTTAAGCCAACTGAAGCCTCATACAGGCAGCATTGAAATATACAATAACGAAACCAATAAACATTGATAGGACATGAAACAGCCTGCAAAAACAGACGTGGCGGTACTGATACTCTTCTTTAACCGTCCCAAGGAACTGGGCAACCTGTTTGAACAAATCAAACTGGCTCGCCCCAGCAAGTTGTATCTGTATCAGGATGGACCACGCAACGACAGCGACTTGCCACGCATGGAAGCGTGCCGAAAGCTGCTCGACGATGAACAGATTGACTGGGAATGTGAGGTACATCGCAACTACCAAGAGGTGAACAGAGGCTGCGACCCTTCCGAATATCTCTCCCAAAAGTGGGCATTCAGCCATGAAGACAAGTGCATTGTCTTGGAAGATGACAACGTGCCTGCCCTCTCGTTCTTCCCTTTTTGCAAAGAATTGCTTAACAGATATGCACATGATGAGCGCATCGGCATGATTGCAGGCATGAATTACGATGAAGAAACACTGGGGATTCCCGATGATTATTTCTTCACCACCACCTTTAGCATCAGTGGTTGGGCATCGTGGAAACGGGTAGTTGACAAATGGGACGCTACTTATTCGTTCCTTGACGACAAGTACAATCGGCAGCAGTTGGAAGCCCTCATTAAAGAAAGGAAATACCAAAGCGACTTTATTGAGTTTTGCGAGTATCACCGTTCGGTGGGGAAAGCTTATTACGAAACGATTTTTCATGCAGCCATCTTCTTCCATTCACAACTCTGCATCGTTCCCCGAGTGAACATGATTAGCAACGCTGGAGCTACCGAAGACGGAGTTCACCTCAGTGGGAGCAATGACGACTTGCCCAAAGCCATTCGAGGTATCTTCACCATGCAACGCCACGAACTGGCGTTTCCACTGAAACACCCACGATACATCATTGAGAATGTGGGCTATAAGCACCGCATGTTCCGCATCATGGGCTGGGGACATCCTTGGCTTAAGATAGGACGATCGGTAGAAGAGCTGTTCATCAACTTGCGTAAAGGCAACTTCAAACGCATCAAAGAGGCGATGGTCAACCGCATGCGAAAACTATGTGGCAAATCCAAATGGGACTAACAATAGCTTAAAAGAACAAACATCTTAAATAATAAAAAACCTACATTTATGAAAAAAACACTCATTTTTGCTGCCCTCACACTATCTCTATCTGTGGCAGCCCAATCCAATCCATTGTGGATGAGACACACTTCGATCTCTCCCGATGGGCAAACTATTGCGTTTTCGTACAAGGGCGACGTGTTCACCGTACCCGCTTCGGGCGGTCAGGCACGACAGCTTACCTCGAATGCAGCATACGATTCCTACCCCATTTGGAGTCCTGACGGCAAGAAGATTGCTTTCGCATCAAGCCGTGAAGGTAGCTTGGACATCTATGTAATGAACAAATTCGGCGGCGAACCCAAGCGATTGACGACCCGAAGCACCAACGAAACTCCCATTGCATGGCGTGACAACGAACACATCCTGTTCAGTGCAACTATCATGCCAACAGCAAAATCTATCTTTTTTGCCAGCAGTCAGTTCCCACAGGTGTACGAGGTAAACTTGAAAGGCGACCGCCCAAAACTCTTCTCTGTTGTGAACATGGAGGATTTGAGCATCAACCAAAAGGGCGAGATATTATATCATGACAAGAAAGGATACGAAGACCCATTTCGTAAACATCACCAATCGCCCATCACAAGAGACATATGGCTCAACCAAAATGGCAACTTTAGCAAACTTACTACTTTCAATGGTGAGGATCGTACACCACGCTGGGCACCCGATGGCATCTCTTTTTACTACTTAAGTGAGGAAGACGGAACCTTCAATGTGTACAAGCGAGGGATGAAAAGCGCTGACAAGACACAAATTACTCACCACACCAAACACCCCGTGCGCTATCTTTCGGTGGCACAAAATGGGCGAATTTGTTACAGTTACGACGGTGAGATATACACCCAAATGGGGTCGGCTGCACCACAAAAAGTAAACGTGAGCATTACTGCCGACCGTAATGACATCGACCTAAAACGCCAAATCAACTCGTGGGGAGCGACAGAGATTGCTCTTTCCCCCAACGGAAAGGAAATAGGATTCGTGCTACACGGTGACGTGTATGTGACCAACATCGAATACAAAACTACTAAACAAATCACCGATACGCCCGAACAAGAGCGTTCGATTGAATTCTCTCCCGATGGTCTCGCTATTGTCTACGCATCAGAACGAGAAGGGTTGTGGCAGATTTACCAAACGACTATGAAAAATAAAGCGGAGAAACAGTTCGCATATGCCACCGACTTACAGGAGGAACGTCTTATCCATTCGGCTTATACCTCTTTCCAACCGCAATACAGTCCCGATGGGAAAAGCATTGCTTTCTTTGAGAACAGGGGTACGCTCAAGGTGCTTGATGTGAAGAGCAAGAAAGTAAGAACCGTGATGGACGGCAAATATGTTTACTCTTATAGCGACGGAGACATTTGGTTTGAATGGAGTCCAGACAGCAAATGGCTCATCTCCAATTATATCGGAACAGGAGGATGGAACAACCAAGACATCGCCTTGATTGACGCAGAAGGTAAAAAGCCCATTTACAACCTTACACAAAGTGGCTACAATGCTGGTAATGGAAAATGGGTATTAGGCGGAAAAGCCATCATCTTCCAAAGCGACCGAGCAGGCTATCGCAGTCATGGAAGTTGGGGAACCGAGGACGATGTGTACATCATGTTCTTCGACTTGGACGAATATGAGAAGTTCAAGATGACGAAAGAGGAAAAGAGTCTCCTCGATGAAGCAGAGAAAGAAAAGAAGAAAGCCGAAGAGCCAAAGACGGTAGACGTGACGGTGAAGAAGAAAGAAAAGAAGGAAGAGCCTATCAAATTGGACTTGGACAACTGTCGCGACCGCGTGCTTAGGCTCACTGTCAACTCATGCCGATTGGGCGATGCTGTGCTAAGCAACGACGGAAACGCACTCTATTATCAGGCTGCCTTCGAAGGTGGTTACGACTTATGGAAACATGATCTACAAGATAAGAGTACAAAAATTGTGTTGAAATGTGTTGGAGGCGGCGGTATGCTGGCAGACAAAGACTTCAAGAATCTGTACCTGTGCTCTGGAGGGGGTATCAAGAAGATAGATATAGGCAGCAACTCGTCGAAAAATGTCGATTTTGAAGCACGTTTCAACTATAAGCCTTATCAAGAAAGGGAGTACATGTTCAACCACATCTGGCAGCAGGTGAAGGATAAATTTTATAAGGTCGACCTGCACGGTGTCGATTGGGAAGGCTACAAAAAGAGTTATGCACGGTTCTTACCTTATATCAATAACAACTACGACTTCAGCGACATGCTGAGCGAGATGTTGGGCGAACTGAACGCATCACACACAGGTGCGCGTTATTTTGGCGGTGGTGCCAACCTTAGCACAGCCACCTTGGGTTTGTTCTACGACCAGACGTACGATGGAGATGGACTGAAAGTCGAGGAAGTTATCAATCGTGGACCTTTCTCGGTGAAGAAAACAGGGGTTACAAAAGGCTGCATCATTGAGAAGATAGACGGTGAACCGATATTGAAAGACAAAGACTACTACTATATGTTGGACGGAAAGTCGGGTCGCAATGTCAGGGTATCGGTGTACAATCCTGCCACTAAAAAGCGTTTTGATGTAACGGTTAAAGCCATTAGCAAGGGCTACCAAGACGAATTGCTGTACAGACGATGGGTGGACAGGAATCGCCAATTGGTAGATAGTCTGTCGCATGGACGGTTGGCATACGTACACGTGAAAGCCATGGATAGTGAGAGTTTCCGCACTGTATTCCATGAATTGCTGAGCGATAAGAACAGAAATCGCGAGGCAGTGATTGTAGACGAGCGACACAATGGTGGCGGCTGGCTGCACGATGACTTGTGTACGCTGCTCTCAGGCAAGCAATATCAGAGTTTTGTCCCACGTGGGCAGTTCATTGGCAAAGACCCTTGGAACAAGTGGACCAAGCCTTCGTGCGTCATGGTGTGCGAAGACGACTACAGCAACGGACATGGATTCCCGTTTGTGTACAAGGAGTTGGGCATTGGAAAACTGATTGGTACGCCAGTTGCGGGTACTATGACCGCCGTTTGGTGGGAAACACTCATCGACAATACCATGGTCTTTGGAATCCCACAAGTAGGTTGCCGAGACATGCGAGGCAACTTTGGAGAGAACACACAACTCAATCCTGACATTGAAGTGTACAACACTCCAGAGGATTATATCAATGGCAACGACCAACAGTTGAAACGGGCTGTTGAGGAGATGTTAAAGAAATAATGTTGCAACCAACATTGCCTAAATAATTTAGACAATGAAGTAATACAAACGAAAACCTATCTGAAGCTGTCCAAAGCCTGACACTTTCAGATAGGTTTTATCATGAGATATCCTAAAGAAGCATGGACACCATGCCCAAACCTCATTTGGAAATCTACAAACTATTCTTGGTTAATTCGGCATAAACCAGTTGGAACTGATGCTCTATATTTATATAATCTTGCCATTTCTCATAGATTTTATCAACCTCCGTATAATAATCCAATAAGGACATCTCACCAATTTCAACAATCTTTCGAAGAGTTTGTAGCGATTGACGTAAGAAAATCAAATCATAGGTACTCAAAGAAGTGCGCAATTGTTCGAGTTCGTTCTGGCGTGCCCTCCATTCATTAGTTACTTTCATTTGCACATTTGCTTTTCTTAGCAACGCTCCTTCTAAAGCAGCCTGCGCTGCTTTCTTTTTGTGTTGGTTTGTGTAAAGCGGCAAAGCAAATCCTATTTGCACTCCATTACTAATAAAATCCCCCTCTGTATTGCGTCGATATCCAATGGTAAGACGTGGCAACCAACTATTTTTATTGACATTCAGTTGCTGTTGAGCCGCTTCCCCATAACCTTTAGCAGCGAGAACTTCCGCATCTGTTTGCAATAAGTGAGTGCGTAACGAATCCGCATTAAACTTGGTCGTGACCAAAGGATAAGCCAAATGTTCTAAGAGAAGGGGTTGATTTCCATTAAGTATCAGTAACTCTTGGTATACTCGCTGTCGGGCTGCCTCATTCTTTGCAATGTCAGCATGTAGAGACATTTGTTCCATTTTTAGTTTGTTCAGTTCAAGGATAGTAGCCTCTCCATGTTCAAACCGTTTTTGATACAATTCCGAAAGCCGCTGGGCTTTCTCTAAGCGGTCAGCCAAAACGTTCTTCAATTGATTCAACTGAATCCAATCCAAACATTTGATTTTTGCCTCGAGTAGCAGGTCTCTTCGCTTTGTCTGATACTCCAAGTTCAATACCCTGTGCTGTTTCTTTGCCAATAATCGTCTGGCACCATACAATGTAGGGAAGTCAAACTCTTGCGAAACGATGAGTTCGGAACTGGAAATGCCAGGAATGCCACTCCTCATAAATGGACTATACTCCACTGAAAGGCCTTCAACGGTATTGCTTTGTTTTATTTCTTCGACCTCGCTCGCTACATCTTTTTGTGCTGCCTGCAATTCTATATTGTTCTTTTCAATGCTTTTAAGCACATCGTCAATACCTTGCGCTTGGCTATACAAAACGCAAGGTAGGATTGCCCACAAAATAGTTGTTCTTTTTATCATGACCATTTTATATAAATTCATTACTTATTTCTTTCCGACAAATCCACTCATAAACAATCGGTATAATAAAGGCATTTAAGAAAGTAGAACTTAAGAGTCCGCCCAAGATGACAGTTGCCATAGGACTTTGAATCTCATTGCCGGGCAAATCACCACGAAAAACAAGTGGAACGAGCGCCAACGCTGAGGTTAGGGCAGTCATCAAGATGGGATTAAGACGGTCGGAAGAACCTTTTAACACGCTCTCTCGTACCGACAGTCCCTCATCTTCTCTTAACGAGTTGTAGCGAGTAATGAGCAACATCCCATTTCGTGTGGCAATTCCAAATAAAGAAATAAACCCGATAATGGCAGGAATACTCACTTCGCCAGATGTCATCCAAAGAACCAACACGCCTCCAATGAGTGCAAAAGGCAAGTTCAGAAGAATGACACCACTTTCTACCGCATTTCTAAACTGCATATACAAAAGCAAAAAGATGACGACAATGCTCAGCAAAGAGGTGAGCAATAAGGTCTTACTGGCAGATTTCTCGCTTTCAAACTGTCCACCATATTCAATATGATACCCTTCAGGAAGATTCACTTTTGCGTTGATTTCTTTTTGAATATCGTTCACAACACTTCCCAAATCTCGTCCATTGGCATTGGCTGAAATCACTATTTTACGAGCCACATTTTCACGATGAATGGTATTGGGACCTGTGGAAGAGATAATATCTGCAATATTACTCAATGGAATCTTATTGCCGTTAGAGGTATCCACCATTAGGTTTCGTATGTCCGCCATCGTACGTCGGCTCTCTTCATCCGAGCGTACGATGAGGTTAAAACTTTTGTTTCCTTCGTACACTTGTGACACCTGCTCGCCTTTTAAGAACACCGCAATATAATCATTGAACTCGGGTTCTGTGATTCCATAGCGTGCCAACATTTCAGGTCGTGGCACTATTTTCAACTCAGGGCGCTCCACTTGCTGCTCTAAATTAAGATCTTCTATGCCATCTACATCTTCAATGGCAGATTTTATTTGACCACCAAGCATATACATCTTATTGAGGTCTTCACCAAACAATTTTATGGCAATGCTCGCTTTTGTACCACTGAGCATCGCATCAATACGGTGAGTAATAGGTTGCCCTATCTCAATGTTAGCCCCCACTATGGTAGACAGCTTTTCTCTTACATCATTTAAGAGCGCCTGAGGTGAACGATTTGTCAACTCAAAGGGTGCTTCTATCTCCGACATATTCACGCCCAAGGCATGCTCATCCAACTCTGCACGTCCCGTTTTACGTGCTACCGTCTTTATCTCTGGAATAGAAAGTAAAATCTTTTCTGCCTGCTGACCAATCTTATTGGATTCCTCTAAGGATATGCCTGGCATGGAACTCACATTGATGGTAAACGACCCTTCGTTGAAAGGTGGTAAAAAACTGTGTCCTAAGGTAAAGAAAATACACAAGGTTGCCAATAGCACACCGCAGGCACTCCATAGCACTACCCGTTTATGGTAGAGTACCCAAGACAATCCTGTTGCGTAATGTCGCTTCAACCAATCTACAACTTTCGGCTCTTTCCATTTCACATTGTTTTGATTCATGTGTACATTAAGTAAATAACTGCACAGCACGGGAGTGAGGGTAAGCGCCACAACGGTCGATGCAAACAATGCCACAATAAAGGCGATGCCTAAGGGTATTAACATTCTTCCTTCCATACCGCTAAGAAAGAACAAAGGCACAAAACTGGCAACGATAATCAGTGTAGAGTTCAAGATGGGCAAGCGTACCTCTCTGGAAGCATGGTAAACAACATTCAGGATACCCAACCGCTCGGCTTTGGGCAAGAGATGATTCTCTCGCAACTTGCGCCAAACATTTTCAACATCGACAATAGCATCGTCCACCAACGACCCTATGGCAATAGCCATACCACCTAAACTCATGGTATTGACACTCTCTCCTAACTGGTGTAACACTAACAAGGAGACCAAGAGTGACAACGGAATGGTAACCAAAGAAATGATGGTGGTACGTACATTGGCTAAAAACAAGAACAGTACAATCACCACAAAAAGCGCACCTTCAAGGAGTGAATCCTTTACGTTGTCAATAGAGCTTTGGATAAAGCGCGACTGTCTAAACACATCTGTAGATACATGGACATTCGCTGGTAAGTCTTTCTGCAAATCTTCAATAGCCTTATCCAAGACTTCCGTCAACTCTATGGTTCCTGTATTAGGTTGTTTGGTAACGGTGAGCAACACTGCAGGCTTCCCCTTTTCGGAAGCAACACCTAATTTGGGACTTTCCGAACCAATTTTTATCTCTGCAACATCAGACAAAGTCACGGGATAATCGCCTGTTTTCTTCACCACAGTCTTGCCGATACGCTCAAGAGCAGGAGTCGGCATCATTCCTCGAATTACATACTCATTCCCAAATTCGTAAAGTACACCGCCATTCGTATTCTTATTCATGCCTCGAGTGGCTGCCATCACATCTGCCAAATTCACGCCATAGTGATTCATCTTGCGGGGATTCACCTGTATTTGGTATTCTTTCTGATCACCTCCAATGACTGCAACTTGTGCAACACCACCAATAGAGAGCAGTCGTGGACGAATCGTCCAGTCGGCTAAAGTACGGAGATCTAACATGGAAGTGCTATCCGATGTCAGGCTTACTATCATCACCTCGCCCAAGATAGACGATTGCGGCCCCAAGGTGGGTCGACGTACTGTGCTGGGTAATGATTCTGAAACGGTTAAGAGCTTTTCCGAAACAATTTGGCGTGCACGATAAATGTCTGTCCCCCAATCAAACTCAACCCATACAACCGAAAATCCTGTTGTTGATGAAGAGCGTACCCTGCGCACACCTGTGGCGCCATTCACGGAAGTCTCAATGGGAAAAGTAACCAACTGTTCCACTTCCTCTGCTGCCATTCCCTCTGCCTCCGTCATTACCACCACAGTGGGTGCATTGAGGTCAGGAAATACGTCCACTTCTGTTCGATGGACGCTGTACAAGCCCATGAAGACGAGTACCACCGCACATACCAAAATCAGAAGACGATTGTGTAATGAAAATTTAATAATTTTATCTAACATAACGTTCCTCTCCCCCTACTAATGCGAATGACCTGGTATCTCCATTGTTGATGCGGCGAGCTTTACATGAATTGCTCCTTGTATCACTACCTTCTCTCCACTCTTTAATCCCGATAGGATTTCTACTCGTGTACCATCCGACTCACCTAACTTCACTTCCTGCTTTCGATAGTGAGCCGCTTCTTCTTGGATATAAATAAAATAGACTCCTTGCTCTTCTGTAATGGCAGATATAGGAACACTCAGCACATTGGGGCGTTGCGTTGTCAACAAATAAATCTCGGCAAACGCACCAGGAATAACCCCATTGCGATTATCAAATTCGAACGTGACAGGTATGAAAGCCGACTCTATGCTGGAGCCCTTTCCATAAGTCAATAGTTTCCCACCCATTGAGGAAAGCTGATACACCTGTTGACTATAAGAGGTCTTGAAGTTGGCAGATGTAATTTGGCTCAACATACCATAACTACTTTCTGGCACTTCTGCTCGCAAATAAAGATGCTTGTTTTGAGAAATCGTCATGAGTGGCTGCCCTACTTCCACATAGTCGCCTTGTTTTACCAAGCACTCTTTGATAAACCCTGACATCTGTGCAACCACAGCTATTCCACTCGAATTACTTTTTCCCAAAGCCTTATAAGCGAGTGCGGCTCGTTCCATGTTGGCTTTGGCATCTAAATATTCTTTCTGCGTCACAATTTTGTCAGCTACCAAGTCTTTCTTTCGCTTATAATCTGCTAAAGCCGTTTCATAAGCAATTCGAGCCCGTTGTGCAACATCTCCTTCAGGGAGTTGATTAGAGGAAATGCGGAACACACTCGTGCCTTTACCCACCGACATTCCCTCGGTCAGAGGGTGCAGCATTGACACAATACCTGCCACCGTAGCCACTACAGTCTTTTCAGAACCAGAAGCTGGCAACACCTTACCACTCACTTTCAGTACACCATGAAAGGCAGCTGGCTTTATCTCTCGTACCACAACTCCAGCAGCTTGCGCTTTCTTCTGGTCTAACTCAATCAAGTTAGCTGCCTCATGAGACGCCTCCTCTGCTTTCTCCGTTTGTAAATTTGAATGCTGTTGGGGATTGTTTTGACAAGCTGAAAGAAACATCCCCCCTAAAATAATCTTATAAAAGAATGGTCTGTACATACATTTAATTGTTTTGTATGCAAAGTTAACCATATAGGGATGCAACTTGGTGTCAAACCCTCATCGGGTTCGAAAAGGCGGAAATTCAAATGTTTTGTTATCTGTGGGAGTCTTTCTTCGCTTGACAGTCGGGACATAAGCCCTTTAACATGTAATTGACAGCATGAACCTGAAAACCTTCGGGCAACTCAAGAATTGGTGCATGTAGTGCCTTAAAACAAAAAACTTCTTGACATTCTTCACAATAAAAGTGGACGTGCATGTCGTCATCTACATGTGTGTTATCGGTAGTGCAGATTTCATACCGTGCCAATCCCTTACCATCTTCTATGGAGTGAATGACTCCTTTTCTTAAAAAGAGTCGCAATACACGAAAGATACTTGATTTCTCTAAGGTCAACAGGTTGTTCTCTAAGTCGGAGAGACTCACAGGTCGATTCATTTCGATGATGGTGCGCAACACCAATATGCGATTGGAAGTAGGCTTGACGCCCGCTTTATTTAGAATGTGAATAATAAGATCGATGTCTGCTTTCATAGCTGAAAAATATTTAGAAAAGATAAAAAACCATGTATTACATGTTGCTCAAAGCGCGACGAATAGCTCGTTTACAATAGCGGGGCTGCAAAGAATCACTCCTATTCAGAAAGAACATTCTGGTGTTGCTGCACAAATTTGTGTTTCACATTTTTACTCACAGGGAGAGGAAATTCCTGTTGTGAAACCATTGTCATCATACAGTAATCTCTCCCGAACCAATACAACAATGGTGCTGCTCATCATAAACCACACAGAACTGTCCTGGTGCAACACCATGTATTGCGGTCTCTGCATGAACAGTATAACTATCTGGTGCTGTTTGTACGATGATACCTGAGTGAAATTCAGGGGTGTGTCGAATCTTAAAGGTCACATGATGCATGTCTACAGGCATTGTCAAAAAATGGAAGTCATGAATCTTGAAGTCCTTTTGATAGGCGGTTTGGGGGTCATAGCCTTTACTAATATATAATACATTGTTGGCGACATCTTTCTTCACCACAAACCAAGGACCGCCTCCAAAGCCTAACCCATGACGCTGACCAATGGTGTGGAACCACAATCCACGATGCTCGCCTATCTGTTTTCCCGTTTCCAGTTCAATGACCTTTCCACGATTTTCACCGACATACCTACGCAAATATTCGTTGTAATTGATTTGCCCTAAGAAACAAATACCCTGACTATCCTTCCGTTTGGCATTGATGAGGTGTTCACGCTCAGCAATCTTACGCACCTCACCCTTCTGATAATGCCCTATGGGGAACAGGGCTTTCTTGAGCTGCCAATCATAGATTTGAGCCAAGAAATCTGTTTGATCTTTCACAGGGTCAGGACTTGTAGTAAGCCACTTCCTACCTTCTATTATCTCGGTTTGAGCATAATGCCCCGTCGCTATCAAGTCGTATTGATACCCCATCTTTTCATGAAAGGCACCGAACTTGATAAGTCGATTGCACATCACATCGGGATTGGGCGTGTACCCTGCCTTCACTTTCTCCATAGTGTAGCGAGTCACCTCATTCCAATACTCTTTGTGACAGTCTACCACCTGCAACTTACAAGCGTATTTGGCTGCTACATGAGTCGCCATCTCTAAATCTTCTTCCGATGTGCAATCCCATTCTTCTTGCTCTTCGGGTCCAATTTTGATGTAAAAGCAGTCGGGTTGTATGCCCATACGCACCAACTCGTACACGACCACCGAACTGTCAACGCCCCCAGAGAGCAACACCGCAATACGCTTATTCTTTATTTCATCTATGTTCATCAATGCAATAGCCCTTTCATCTATGTTGTGGTTGATAGTGCAAAGATAATGATTTATTTCAGGTTATGCGATGATTACAAGGCGATTTTATGGTCTACGAGGAGAGAACTACTGTGTTCACTCAAAATATCGCATGCTGTCTATACATCACTATTTTTGACTTCCATGCACACCTCTTTCAGTGAAGACTCATATTTATACAACGAAAAGCACCCACGAAGCCACGTAAGTCATATTGATGTTATGCCTCATGGAAGGCTCATCAATGCTGAATTTTCTTTACAAAGTACCTCTCAAAACTCGCGTGAAAACATCCAACGGCAAAGTGGGTCGCAAATATGCGAATTTTGAGCAAGGTTTGTAATCCGTTGTTATTGAGTATGTTACATCTATGGCGCTACTCTTCTTACCTATTTTCACCACATTTTGGCGACTAACCCATTGAGATAAGCCTCCAATTTGCATGCTTTAATGCCTCTATGTTATGTAAATAACACCCTTAAAGAGTGTTTCCAAGGGCGTTAAGTCAATGTTTGAACTAAAAAAGCCCTCTATTTTGTGAAAATCAGCCCATTTTTGTAGTGTGTTTGCCTATTCATTTTTTCTATTTTGAAGATTTTAGATGGTCGTTTTTTGGTAAAATAATAGGACA
>NZ_JRPQ01000058.1 GCF_000762405.1 Hoylesella timonensis S9-PR14
GTTCAAAATGTAAGTTCGTTCAGTCGTGTAGCTCGCTACACTCCTTCACTCTCTTGCATTTTGACCTCAAAAATAAGCTCAAAATCTAACAAAGCTAATTTATAGAACCAGCCTTAAAAATAGCTCCTTCATGGAAGGAGCCTTGTTGTTGCGATAAAAGCAACGAATGAGGGAGTTGCGTTGTTGGAATCCATTAGAACGAATGAGACAAACCAATCGACAAATACTCTTTATACATGAAATATCCGTTTGTGTCATCGCGCTTGCGACTATCATCAAAGCGTGGATAGACATACAAGTTGGCAGATAAATACTTGGTAAACTGGAAGGTGAACGTATTTTCCCATTCTATTTCAGAACGCTTATACGAGGTGTAACCGTACAGACGTGTACGCCATCGCACCATTTCTGAGAACTTCCAGTTGAAATCAATGTTCATACTGGAACCGTAATCATCTACATGGTGCTTGCCTTTTTCAATACCAAAGCGCGTCACCAAATGCTCACGAGCCACATAACGATAATGATAAGCCAAGGGCGAGAGGTTCACACTACCCTTCAAACGTCCCTTCAACCAGTCGAAGTTATATAGCATACCGACCGCAACGTCGATATTCAAAGGGGATAGGAAATCAGAATAAACCTTTTCATCGTTGTTGCGATAGCCTCGCATGAACTGCGTGTTGGCTATCATCTGTAAAGAATAATACCAATTTTTAGTCGCCTGCAAACCGAAGTTACTGGTGTATCGGATATCATCGGTATGCGTCTTGAGCGTGTGCAACGTATCACTTTCAGAGGTTTGAAAACCCAATTTCATCTCTAACTTGTTGTCCCACTTTATCTTTTTCTTATTGTTATAGCCAAGATTGAGGGTCACATTGCCGAGCATGGAATAATTGCTCTCGCCTCCCTTATACCAGTTGCCCGATACGTAGTTTTGCAAGAACTGCAAATAGCCATCGCCCGAAAAGCTCCAAAAGTTAGGTTTCTTTATCACCAAATCTACAGGTACATACACTTCCTCCGTAGGTAAGGGAGCCACCTTTTCAACAATAGCGGTTTTATTTTTAAGCGTCGTTTCTTGACTGGTAGACACTTTCCCTTCCGCTTTTAGCTGTGTTTGTGTCTTGGTGACCAAATCCGGTCGCTTCAGATAGATATGGAGCAACGCATTCTCCAAAGCCTCGTTGAACATAGAAGAGGTCAGCGAGTCTTTTGACAAACTAAACTGATGTTGACTTATCTGGTGATAAAAAGTGGTAGGAAGAAACAATCGAGCATATTTACCATTCTCTTGTGCGAGCCGATGATACAAAAGCGCATTGATACGTTGCAGCGAATCGAGCTGCTGTTGATAATGATGCAAAGAATCAGTATAAGCTTTCACAAAGGTGGTGGTGGTGTCTGACGGATGTTTTATCACCTTACGACCAACTGGTTCGTTGGCAGATAAAACCATCGGTATCATGATCATCATGAATGTGCTGATAAGTTTCATTTTCATATTCGTTTTTGATGCATGCAAAGGTAATAATAAAAAATGAAAGTTGCTTGTATGTTTCGCAATTTTATACTAACTTTGCACCTTGTATTTTTATGTCATATCACAAATAAAACAACGTATCGTGGCTGAAACAAAGTATATATTCGTTACAGGTGGTGTGGTCTCATCATTAGGAAAAGGGATTATTTCATCATCTATTGGAAAGCTTTTACAAGCAAGAGGTTACAATATTACCATTCAAAAATTTGATCCTTACATCAATATTGACCCGGGAACGTTAAACCCTTACGAGCATGGAGAATGCTATGTAACAACGGATGGTATGGAAACCGATTTAGACTTAGGACACTACGAACGGTTTACAGGGATAAAAACAACAAAAGCAAACTCGCTGACAACGGGCAGAATTTACAAAGCTGTTATTGACAAAGAACGCCGTGGCGACTATTTAGGCAAGACCATCCAAGTAGTTCCTCATATCACTGACGAGATTAAGCGCAACGTGAAACTCATGGGACAGAAGTTCCATTACGATTTTGTCATTACCGAAATCGGTGGTACGGTGGGCGATATTGAGTCTACACCGTTCTTAGAAGCCATTCGCCAATTGAAATGGGAATTGGGTAAAAACGCTTTGAGTGTACACCTTACTTATGTACCTTATTTGAAAGCCGCTGGAGAACTGAAAACCAAGCCAACGCAACATAGTGTCAAGGAACTCCAAAGCATAGGTATTCAACCGGATATTTTAGTACTTCGTACGGAGAAACATCTGAAAGATGATGTGTTACACAAAGTGGCATCTTTCTGTAATGTCGATTTCGACTGCGTCATTCAGAGTGAAGACCTGCCGAGTATCTACGAAGTTCCCGTCAATATGCAAAACCAAAAGTTGGACGTGGCTATCTTGAAAAAGATGGGAATAGAAGTAAAAGAGACGCCAACTTTAGGTCCTTGGAAGAGCTTTTTGGAACGAAGAAACAAGGCAAAGAAAGAGGTTCATATCGGATTGGTAGGCAAGTACGATTTACAAGACGCCTATAAAAGCATACGAGAGAGCTTGTCGCAAGCTGGAACCTATAACGACCACAAGACGATACTGACGTTTATCAACTCGGAAAAGATTAACGAGAACAATGTTGCAGAAATGCTTAAAGGACAAGACGGCATTGTGATATGTCCGGGATTTGGGCAACGCGGTATTGAAGGGAAAATCATTGCGGCTCACTATACGAGGACACACGACATCCCCACCTTCGGTATTTGCTTGGGTATGCAGATGATGGTGATAGAATTTGCACGCAATGTATTGGGTTATCCCGATGCCAACAGCCGTGAAATGGATGAGAAGACAGAACACAATGTCATCGACATCATGGAAGAACAAAAGAACATCACCAACATGGGAGGTACCATGCGATTGGGGTCATACGAATGTGTCCTCAAACAAGGTTCGCACGTCTTCAATATTTATAAACAGGAATATATTCAAGAAAGACATCGACACCGTTTTGAATTCAACAACTCTTTCTTAAAAGAATACGAGAAAGCGGGAATGATGTGCGTGGGTAAAAACCCTGAAAGTGATTTAGTTGAGATTGTAGAAATACCGAGTTTGAAGTGGTATATTGGCACACAATTCCACCCAGAGTATCAAAGTACGGTTCTTAACCCACACCCCTTATTTGTTGATTTCATAAAATCAGCAATTGAAAATCAGAAGAAATAATTAGAAATGGATAAAAATACGATGACGGGTCTCGTTCTTATGGGACTCTTGTTAATAGGTTTTAGTTGGTGGTCTCAACCCTCTGCAGAAGAGCAAGCAAAGAAGATGCAGCAAGACTCCATTGCCGCAGTCACTCAACACAAAGCCGAACTCGCTAAACAACAAGCACACGCCAAAGAAATAGCTGACTTAAAAGCTAAACAAAAGGCGGACACCACCGCTTTATTTCATGCTGCCTTGGAGGGTCAAGCACAAGAGGTTGTCTTGAAAAACGAACACCTTGAATTGTCTGTCAACACAAAAGGAGGAACCGTAAGCAAGGCAATCATCAAAAACTTTAAGGATAGAGAGGACAATCCTGACGTTGTTTTGTTCGACGATAAGGTTCAAAAACTAAACTTCATCATGTCGACGAAAGAGGCAAACATTGCAACGCAAGACCTCTATTTCAGTCCTTCTGCACAAACAGACTCTACCCTTACGCTGACAGCAGACGCAGGACAAGGCAAGTCTCTCGTCATACAATATCGCTTGGGCGCAGATTATCTTCTACACATGTCCATGAAAGTGAATGGCATGAACGGCTTGTTTGCACCCAACACAAAATTCATGAATGTTGATTGGACAGACAAATGCCGACAACAAGAAAAAGGATTTACCTTCGAAAATCGCTACGCTACCCTCACTTATCACAAGGTGAAGGGGGGAACTAAGAAGCTGAGTGAGACTTCAGAAGAGATAGATAAAAAGATTGATGACAAGATAGATTGGGTCGCTTTCAAGAACCAATTCTTCTCAGCTGTCATGATTGCCAAGCATGACTTTAACGAAGAGGCACTGATGACCAGTGTGCCACAGGAGAAAGGCAGTGGATATCTAAAAGCATATCAGGCAAAAATGCAAACTTTCTTTGACCCAACGGGACAGAAAGCATCTGAGTTTGAATTCTATTTCGGACCTAATGACTTCCGTTTGCTCAATCGTATTGAAAAAGAAAGTACATTTAATAAAGACCTTGAGTTACAGAGATTGGTTTACTTAGGCTGGCCTTTGTTCCGCATTATCAACCGTTGGTTTACCATTTATGTATTTGATTGGCTTTCCAAGTGGTTCCCCATGGGTGTGGTACTCATTCTGATTACGCTTTTGTTAAAGCTCATTACCTACCCAATGGTCAAGAAGAGTTATATGAGTTCTGCCAAGATGCGCGTGCTAAAACCCAAACTCGAGGCTGCAACGGCACAATATAACAAGCCTGAAGACCAGATGCAGAAGCAACAAGCAATGATGGCAGAATATTCTAAATATGGTGTCAGTCCTCTTTCTGGCTGCCTCCCTATGCTCATTCAGATGCCTATTTGGATTGCCATGTTTAACTTTGTGCCAAACGCTATCCAACTCCGAGGCGAAAGTTTCTTGTGGATTAACGACTTAAGCACCTACGACCCAATTATTCAATGGAACAAAAACATTTGGTTGATAGGCGACCATCTCTCACTGACCTGTATCCTTTTCTGTATTGCCAACGTTCTTTACAGTTGGATGACCATGCGCCAACAGCGCGATCAAATGGTAGGTCAGCAGGCTGAACAAATGAAGATGATGCAATGGATGATGTATCTCATGCCCGTGATGTTCTTCTTTATGTTCAATGACTATTCAGCAGGATTAAACTTCTACTATTTCGTATCGCTCTTCTTTAGTGCTGCCATTATGTGGACCTTGCGTAAAACGACTAACGATGCGAAACTACTTCAAATTTTGGAAGCACGATACGAGGAGAACAAAGCTAATCCAAAGAAGTTAAGTGGCCTTGCTGCACGTTTGCAAGCAATGCAAGAGCAACAGCAAGAAATGCAGCGCAAACGCGAAGAATTGGAAAGAAAGAAACGTAAACTCTAATATAGTATGAACAAAAAAACACTCCTTATGGCAACTGTCGCTTTGATGATAGGCGGCAGTTTTGCTAAAGCACAAAGCACAGTGAAAACAGCGAAAGAACAAAATGCCGCCTTCAAGGCAACGAATGACCTCATGACACCGGAAGCATTGTGGGCAATGGGACGAATGGGAGGCGCATCCTCCTCACCCGACGGCAACCAAGTAGTCTATCAAGTGGGCTATTATAGCGTAAAAAACAACAACAGCCAACAGATGCTCTTCGTGACAGATGTCAAGGGAAGTCATAAAACTCAACTCACGACTGGCAGTAAAAGCGAAACCGATGCGGTGTGGATTCAACAAGGAAAAAAGATAGCTTTCCTCACAGGTGGACAGCTATGGACCATGAATCCTGATGGCTCAAATCGGCAAAAGCTAACGAATAGCACTATTGATATTGAAGGATTTAAGTTCTCACCCGATGAAAAAAAGGTGATTTTGATAAAGTCTCTTCCCTATCACGGAACCATTAAAGCCAATCCTGCCGACCTGCCATTGGCAACGGGTCGCTTGGCTACGGACATGAACTATCGCCACTGGGACCACTATGTGGAAAGCATTGCACACCCATTTGTTGCCAATGTGACCGAAAGTGGCGTTGATGAGGGCATAGACATCTTACAAGATGAGCCTTTCGAATGTCCTACTGCTCCCTTCGGTGGTGTAGAACAGTTGGCTTGGAGTCCTGACTCAAAACAGATAGCTTATACCTGTCGTAAAAAGGAAGGCGTGCAATATGCCATCTCTACCGACACAGATATTTACCTGTATGACATCACTACGGGCAAGACTCGCAATCTTTGCAAGCCCGAAGGATATCAAGAACCTGCCATTGATGCAACGAAATCAATGAAAAATCAAGCTGTTAATCATCAACAGGGCGATATGAATGTAGGCTACGACACCAACCCTTCTTTCTCTGCCGACGGCAAATACATTGCTTGGCAGAGCATGAAACAAAACGGTTATGAAAGTGATCGCAACCGTTTGTGTATCTACGACTTAAAGAAATCCACTAAACAATATGTGACGGAAAGTTTTGACAGCAATGTAGATGCTTATTGCTGGGGAAACGATAACACAACCCTTTACTTTATTGGTGTATGGCACGGTAAGACACATGTGTACCAAACCAACCTTAAAGGACAGGTAAAACAGCTCACCGATGGTCAATACGACTATGGAAGTGTACAAACCTTAGGCAACACCAAACAGTTATTAGTCACTCGACATTCGATGTCTCACCCCGATGATTTATTCATTGTGAGCCCTTCGAAAAAAGAAAAACAAGCAACGGTGACACAACTGACAGATGAAAACAAGCACATCTTTGACCAGTTGGCAATTGGAAAAGTGGAAGAACGCTGGAGCAAAACCACCGATGGCAAAGACCTCTTGAGCTGGATTGTCTTGCCTCCACACTTCGATGCCAATAAGAAATACCCCACTCTCCTCTTCTGCGAAGGCGGCCCTCAAAGTCCTGTAAGTCAATTCTGGAGTTATCGTTGGAATCTTCAAATCATGGCTGCCAACGGCTATATCATCGTAGCACCCAACCGCAGAGGCTTACCCGGCTTCGGTTCTGATTGGAATGCGGAGATTTCTGGCGATTGGACAGGACAGTGCATGAATGACTATTTATCAGCCATCGACGATGCTGCCAACCATCTCCCCTATGTAGACAAAGACCGATTAGGGGCAGTGGGTGCTTCATTTGGCGGATTCTCGGTTTATTACTTAGCCAGTCATCACAACAAACGCTTCAAGTGTTTCATCTCACACGATGGCGCTTTCAATCTTGAAAGCATGTACACCGACACCGAAGAGGCATGGTTCTCTAACTGGGAGTACGAAGATGCTTATTGGAATAAAGACCAAACAGCCAATGCCAAACGCACCTACGACAACAGTCCGCATAAGTTTGTAGACCAATGGGATACTCCTATCCTCTGCATCCATGGCGAAAAGGACTATCGTATCAATGCCAATCAGGGTATGGGCGCGTTCAATGCGGCTCGTCTACGTGGCATTCCTGCCGAGTTACTCATCTTCCCTGACGAGAATCACTGGGTATTGAAACCGCAAAACGGTATTCTTTGGCAGCGTACTTTCTTCAACTGGTTAGACCGCTGGCTTAAGAAATAGACGTCCTCTCACACGTTTACAAAGCAACAGAAAACTTATCAACTTAAAACTCATAAACTCAAAAAAAACACAACAATGGTTGAAACATTTCAAAAGAAACTGAGTGATTCGCCCGCATGGCGCTGGACAGCACTTGTATTGTTGGCATCCGCCATGTTCTTTGCTTACATTTTCGTTGACATCCTGTCTCCTCTTCAAGAGTTCTTACAGACACAACACGGTTGGGACCCTATCGCATACGGTCGATTTGCTGGTTCTGAACCCTTCTTGAATGTATTTGTATTTTTCCTTATTTTTGCAGGTATCATCCTCGATAAAATGGGGGTACGCTTTACAGCAATCCTTTCTGGAACAGTGATGGTGGTAGGTGCAAGCATCAATTATTATGCGCTGACAGAAGGATTTGATGCAAGTAGTATCAAAGTTTGGTTTGACAACAACCTCAATCTACCTTTGGCAGCTTGGAACATCACCCCATTTTATGATGGAATGCCAGCCTCCGCAAAACTTTCTGCCATTGGATTTATGATTTTTGGTTGCGGTGCCGAGATGGCAGGAATCACTGTTTCGCGCGGTATCGTTAAGTGGTTTAAGGGTAAAGAAATGGCTTTAGCCATGGGTATTGAAATGGCAATTGCTCGTGTAGGAGTTGCCGTTGTGGTCATCGCCTCCCCTGCTATCGCTTCTATCAAACCCATTAACGTGTCACGTCCTTTGGCTTACGAACTGCTGTTATTGATTATCGGTTTGATTTGCTTCATTGTTTATGGGTTCATGGATAAGAAGTTAGACGCTCAAGGCGTGGAAGAAGAGAAAGACGACCCATTCAAGGTTTCTGACATTGGCAAGATATTATCGCTCAAAATGTTCTGGATTGTAGCCTTACTCTGCGTATTATACTACTCAGCTATCTTCCCTTTCCAAAAGTATGCTATAAACATGCTGCAATGCAACCTTCAGTTTAGTGCAGAACAGGCAGGACTTGTTTTCTTTGTCTTCCCATTGGGAGCGGCAGCAGTGACGCCATTTTTGGGCAACTTCCTTGACCGCAAAGGAAAAGGAGCAACGATGTTGATTATAGGAGCAATGCTCATGATTATCTGTCACCTCATCTTTGCCTTTGTGGTACCAGCCACACAGAGTGTCGTCATCACGTATGCAGCCATTATCTTGTTGGGTATATCCTTCTCGTTGGTACCTGCTGCCCTATGGCCCTCCGTACCAAAGCTCATCGATGACAAACTCATAGGTTCTGCCTACGCACTGATCTTCTGGATTCAGAACATCGGCTTGTATGCCTTCCCTATGATTATCGGTTCGGTATTGCGCTCGTCCAACCCCGGTGTCACCGACCCTTTGAAGTATGACTATACGGCTCCTATGTTAGTATTCGTCTCCTTAGGTGTTGTAGCTCTGATACTTGGTTTCTTGCTCAAAGCCTTAGACAAGAAGAAGGGTTATGGACTTGAACAACCAAATATTCAAAAATAAGAATAAAAAAAGAATTGCACCATTCAAATTTTAATGGATGCATCTATCTATAACAAACTACTTTTAATCTTCATAGAAGAGTTCGACATCATCAAGTTGTCGAACTTTTTTTATGTGTCACAATAGAGAGAAACAGCACTTGATGAGCTGCTTTTTTCATCTCACGTGAACAGAGCCATTCACCCATTGCTCCAACCCCATTGACCCATTGTTTCAATGCGCTTAACTCATTGACTTAAAGGGATTAAGTCATTATTATAAGCCCCTTATCTCCATGGGTTAATACCCTTATCTCCATGGGTTAGTAAAGCCATGGAATATCCGCTGGACTTTTCCTAAAATTACTTGACAGTTTTGTTGTGATTTGTGCTATACTCGACTACCGATATATAAGAAAATCAAACACAACAAGACTAACAACAGGTCAATCGCCTTACCCTTGATATTCTTTTCTTGAAAAAGGAAGATGCCAAAGAGAAAACTCACGATAACACTGCCTCTTCGCACCATAGAGACAATAGCGATCAAGGCTGCGGGCTGACTGAGCGCATAAAAGTACACAAAGTCTGCCATACAAAGAAAGATACTAATGCCGAGAATTGTCCACCGCCATTGAAATGTGGTGGTTCGGTTTCGGTTGGGCAGCCATAACAACATCAACATGACTCCCATCAATCCGCATTGATAAACGTTGTACCAACTCTGAACCATCATTTGATTAAGTCCCAACCCACCAGCACTGCGTGGCATCATCAGAAATTTATCATACAGTCCACTCACAGCTCCTAAGATGGCAGAGATGACCAAGAAAACAATCCAGAGATTATGCTTAAAGTCAATCCCCTCCTTTTTTCCTGTTCTACTCAAAAGGAAGAACGACGTAATTGCCAATAGCACACCCACCCATTGATAGAAATTGAGCTTTTCGCCAAACACAAGCATGGCGCCCACCAACACCAGAACGGGACGTGTAGCGTTGATAGGACCTACAATGGTAAGAGGGAGATGCTTCATGGCAAAATAACCACAAACCCACGACCCTAACACAATGAAACTCTTGAGTACGATATACTTATGCGCTTCCCACCCTGCAGTAGATACATGAAAAATGGTATCGTCTAAATAAGTTGTAGACTGAGATAAAATAATAAAAGGTAAAAAGAGGAGTGATGAGAAAAGCGTGTTCAGAAACAACACAGGAATCACTGCATTATCTGATAAAGAAACTTTCTTAAATACATCATAAAACCCCAGCAGAAAAGCCGAGAGAAAAGCCAAAATCAACCACATCTTTAATATTCTATCTCCTCTAAGAACAGCGCATGAGCAGGCATACTCTCGCCTGCATTGCTACGATTACCGCTCCTAATCACTGCATCAAACTGCTCAAGACTCATCCGATGCCGCCCCACTTCAATCAACGTACCGACAACAGCACGCACCATATTACGGAGAAAGCGATTGGCTTTAATCACAAAGTACCAGCTATCCTCTCCTGTTTGTACCCATTCTGCACGCACCACCTCGCAAAGCGTGGTCTTGACATCGGTGTGTGTCTTACAGAAAGCGCCAAAATCGGTCACGCTCAACAAATGATTAGCTGCCTGATTCATCAATGAATAATCAAGCTGAAAAGGAAGTTGGCAGGAGTAATGGCGCAAAAAAGGATTTTTATGGCTGTGTACATAATAGTGGTACGTTCGCCATTTCGCACTAAACCTTGCGTGCATGTCCGCCTGAACGGGCTTCACGCCTGCCACAGAAATATCTCGTGGCAAGAGTCTGTTCAGTTTGTAGGCAAGTTGTTCGCCATCAATAACAGCCTCTATATCAAAATGTGCCACCATTTTTCGCGCATGAACGCCTGTATCTGTACGCCCAGCACCCACAACAACAATGGGCTCTCTCAAAATCGTTGACAGTGCTTTTTGCAATTCTGCCTGAACAGAATGACTGTTGGGTTGCTGTTGCCAACCGTGGTACGAGGTACCGTCATAACTGAAATAGATAAAGTACCGCTGCATAGTTATTTGCTTTTTTACATCTTACTTAAAGTGAAAGGTTAATTATAAAAATACCTTGTACTTGTTTTTATTTTAGATTTTCGGAAAACCTTTTATATCCTATTGTCTTATGTTCTTTTCGATAAATAAATATATTAAGTTCCTCCCATTTCTACCACACTCCTCGACTATATGTAGGCTCTAAAAGAAGTCATCAATCAAACAAAGCTAATTATTAGCACCAACCTTAAATATCCAAATCATCAACTATAATTGTCTACATAACTATTACTCTTTTTCTCACTCCTATTGAACATAAAGGCTTGTTCCCGCAGCTTGGGGTCTGCCAATGCCCTGTCGATAGTATGATCGTCCCACCGTTCGTCCATTAAACTATCGCAGGTAGTTTTTTAATTGTTTGTAAATCACAGCGTCAAAACCGTAAATATCCTGATATTCCCGCATACCGTGCTGCCCGTTGGGGTACAGGGTATAATAAGTAATGTACAGAGGTACTGCTGGTTGAACACGCACCGAATTGATTAACTTAGATTCTTGCAAGGTGTCATTGGGCAGGTTGAAAGTCGCCGTTAGTTTCTTTTGATAATGCGAATGAATATCGGCTTGCATGGAGTAGCGCATCTTTTCAATGAGTTCTTCATCCTTATCTTTTAATAAAAATACCGCCAGTTCGAAAGGTTTTTCGACACGCACACATCCATGTGACACGCCACGATTCGACTGATCAAAGACTCCGCGCGAGGAAGTGTCGTGCAGATAGACGGCAAAGTTATTCTTGAAACGGAACACGATGCGCCCCATGGCGTTGCCTTTTCCGCCCTCTTGAATGACGAAGTATTGACCGCTCCTAAGCATTTCACTCGTAACTTGTCGAGGGTCTACCCTGTTTCCTGTCTCTCTGTTTCGTATAAAATACCGATGATTCTCAAAATAAGCAGAGTCGCCTGCATGGCGTGCCACACTTTTGTCAATGATACTCTTGGGCATGACCCATTGCGGATTAACATCCATCCGCATAATCCTACTGCTCAACAAGGGTGTCTTGGTGGTGTTTGTTCCCACACCAACGCGCATTCTCATGACCTGTTCATGGTCGATAGCCAGCAACTCCATGGCAGGAACGTTCACCATGACATATTTATCTTGGGCAAATGGGTTATCTTTCAGTCGCCACCGTGTCCGCTCCAAGTTGCAGAGCGTCTTCACATTATTAGTGGAACGCCCCTCCTGTGCAAGATAATTTTTGAATACTTGGTATAATGGATTAGTGGGTTGGATGTGGTGTATAAAGTTCGTCAAACTGTCTGGATGAGTTTGTTTACACAGATTCTTCCAATAGTTTTTAGTGGGTCGTGCCATCGGAATATCGAAGAGCCGATAATAGCTCACGTTGAATGAATCTGCTTCTTTCACATCAAGCTTGTTAAAAAGCATATAAGGATTGGTAAAACCAAACTGCTGTCCTGTGGCATAACGGAAAAAGGCTTTGGTAAGATGATATTCTAAGCGTCCCAACACCTGATGAATGGAATGCTGACTTTTATCAAATTGCAAAACTCTCAGTCGGTTTAAGTCGGCGGTAATCGAAGCGACACAAAACTTATTGGGCGAAAATCCTACCGCTTTCATCTCACGCAAATACGCCAAAAGAGTATCGGCACGCTGATCAACTCCATTGCGGTCGATCCAAAGTAGCCGTCCTCCCTGCAAATAATAGTTACGAGCACGATAGTCAGCCTGCATAGAATCTCTATCTTCTTGTAACGTCTTGAGAAGTTCTGCCCGAACTTTTCGGGGATGAATGACATAAGCAGCATTCCGAAGAGACGAAAAACTACTTAATTCCAAGTTCTGATTAGGATTCTGAACTTTATTCCGACATGAACACAACTGAAAAAGAAGAATAAAGAACAGAAAGTAATGAAAAACAAATTTCAACGCTTGCGCTATCTAATAGATATCTTTCTTACCGTTTTGCCCACCTTGATAATGTAGCAACCTTTTGGATAATTCAATTCGTAACGCTTGTCTTGACTATCAATCTTCACACGCATCAGACAAACGCCTGCCACATTATATATCTGTAATACCTGCCCATTTGCACCACTGATATGTAGTACAGACTCCGAAACTGAAATAGAAACATTTTGAAATTCATTTTCAATAGCCTCGAAACCTTCCGACGCTTGCATCGTGATTGGACTGCCAACGAGCAGCGCAAAAGCAAAGGTAATGGATAGTATCTTATGTATCATTGATATATATTCTTTGTGTTCAATGTAACAAAGATACGCAATTTTATGAAAACCAAAAAGCATGAATTAAAATTTATTGCCCGTTTAACTCTATTTAACATCGAAGACCAAGCCTTCATCGGTTAAGAATGAGTTTGGAAAGATATTCTTTGCCTCTTGAAGTAGCACCGACTCGTCGTCGTATCTGGCACTGTAATGCCCCAAAAGCAACTTTCCAACCTTTGCATCGCGCGCCACCATGGCAGCTTGGGCTGCCGTACTGTGTGCGAACATTTCAGCTCGGCTCTCGTTTTCCTGGTCATAAGTAGCTTCATGGTACAGCGTATCCACCCCTTGAACCAATTGGTGCAAGTGAGGAAGATAGCGTGTATCACTGCAATAGGCGTAACTACGGGGCGGTGCAGCAGGGTATGTTAGGCGTTGATTGCTCACTATCTCCCCTTCTGGTGTAGTCCAGTCGGCTCCGTTTTTGATGTTGTTAATTTGGGAAACAGGAATTTCATAGAAGTCAATCATCTCTCTTCGGATATGTGGCAACACAGGTTTCTCCCTAAACAAAAAGCCACAACAAGGGAGACGATGCGCTAAAGGAATGGATTCAACAGTCAAACTTCGGTCTTCATAAATCACCTGATGCTGGGTGGTCTCCACTGCATGAAACTTCACCTCGTATTCCAAGCCTGGACAGAACACGGCAATCTGTGTTTGCAACAAAGCTTCTAACGCTTGCGGAGCATAGATATGGAGCGGTGCAGTGCGCCCCAACATCCCAAAAGTGGAAAGCATACCTATCAAACCAAGGCAATGATCGCCATGTAAGTGGGTGATAAAGACGGCTTGCAGTTTGGTAAATTTGATTTTAGCACGACGGAGTTGTACTTGCGTTCCTTCGCCACAATCGACCATGAACAGTTTCTCACGGATTTCAACAACCTGTGAGGACGGATGGTGTCGCAGCGTTGGCATGGCACTTCCACATCCTAAAATATGAATTCTAAAAGGTTCCAACAGATAAATCTAAACGCAAAACAAAGAGTCAAAAGCCTTCTACTGCTGTTTGTCTCGTTGACGCTTGTAGACAAAAATACCTTTTTTGTTCTCAAGCAACAAACTATCTGCCCCCAAAGTCTTTACTTCAAAGGTATCGGTGTTTAACAGTAGGGCGCCATTGAGGATTTTCCACTTCGTCCACGGATGCGATTCGGCTTTCACGAAAGACTCGACAATACCACCTTCACGAATTTCAAAGTTCTTGTCCAAACTTACCCATCTCCCTAAAAGCGTTGTCAGATTGATTGCTTTCTTCGCAACTAATTCTTGGTTCACTTTTGCTCCAATGACTGCCATGCGGTCGCCTACCATTCTACCTCCTTGAATGTCAGAGACCAATTCTCCATCGGTGTTAATCATATAATCCAGCGTATCGCCAGCATCTGATATCACCTGCAAGGTGTGCATGGCGGTTCCGTCGCCGCAAACGCCATATACAGTAGAGTCTGTAGAAGCTTCTTCATCTTGTGACACCGTGTCCGAAGAGGATGCAGAGCCCTTTTTATCCACGCATCCAACAGCCAAGCTGACTGTCATGAGCACTGCCGCAAATATTTTCAACGTATTTTTCATCATTATTATATTTTGTATTTTTAGTTGTTATCAGATTCTTTTTCCATACGTTTAGCCTCTTCCCAAAGCTCATCCATCTCTGCAAGTGTCAAGTCTTTGAGTTGCTTTCCCGATTTTATGGTTTGGGCTTCGATATGATTAAAGCGTCGAATAAATTTTTGATTAGTGAGCTCCAGTGCGTTTTCAGGATTAAGATGATACAAACGAGCAGCATTAATGACCGAGAAAAGAAAATCTCCCAACTCCTTCGTAGCATGCTCGGCATCGTCTTTCGCTAATTCTTCTTCCAGCTCACTCAATTCTTCACGCACTTTCTTCCAAACGTCTTCTCGCTTTTCCCAGTCAAACCCAACGTTCCGTGCTTTATCTTGAATGCGATAAGCCTTAATGAGAGATGGCAAAGCCTCTGGCACACCTGCCAACACGCTCTTGTTTCCATCTTTTTCTTTTTGCTTAATTTGCTCCCACGTTTTTTCTACTTGCTGCTCCGTCTGCGGTTTAGCAGTGGTTTCGTCCACCCCTGTTTGTGCGTCTAAAACTTCTTTTTTAGGGTCTCCTTCCCAACCAGTCCAATCGATAAATGGATGACGAAACATTAATTTACGGGCTTCCTTATCGCATACATCCGCAATATCATAAGCCCCTGTCTCATCTCCAAGGATAGCGTAGAAGATGACATGCTCCAACACATCACCAAGTTCTTTACAGATATTGACCTTATCCTCTTTCAAGATAGCATCACAAAGCTCGTAAACCTCTTCTATCGTGTGCGGTCTTAAGCTGTGGTAGGTTTGTTTTCTGTCCCAAGGACATTCCTTTCTCAGGCGTTCTTGTACGTCAAGAAGCCGACCAAAAGCCGCTATTTTTTCTTCTCTTGAGTGCATGGCTGAATTTTTATTATTGCAAAAGTAATCATTTTCAATTGAAATTTCGTAATTTTGCAATGTTTTATAAGAATTTATTATTAAAGTAGAAAACGATAAAATGGAATTGGCAAGCAAGTATAATCCACAGGATGTGGAATCTAAATGGTATGAATATTGGCTCAACAACAAATTATTTAGTTCAAAACCTGATGGGCGTGAAGCTTATACGGTGGTCATACCTCCCCCCAATGTCACAGGTGTGCTGCACATGGGACACATGCTTAACAATACCATTCAAGATATTTTAGTGCGCAGAGCACGCATGGAAGGCAAGAATGCCTGTTGGGTTCCTGGCACTGATCATGCCTCGATAGCTACGGAAGCAAAGGTTGTAGCACGATTGGCAGAACAGGGAATCAAGAAAACAGACCTTTCGAGAGACGAGTTTTTGAAACATGCTTGGGACTGGACGCACGAACATGGCGGCATTATTTTGAAGCAGTTACGTCGCTTAGGCGCTTCCTGTGATTGGGATCGCACCGCATTCACGATGGACGAGAAACGTTCGGAAAGCGTTATCAAAGTGTTTTGCGACCTCTACAACAAAGGTCTTATCTACCGTGGAGTACGTATGGTGAATTGGGATCCGCAGGCACAAACAGCTTTGAGCGATGAAGAAGTTATCTATCAAGACGAGCACTCCAAGCTTTATTATCTTCGCTATCATGTAGTTGAAGACCCTGATAAGTTTGCCATCGTCGCTACAACACGTCCCGAAACGATTATGGGTGATACGGCTATGTGCATCAACCCCAATGATCCTAAGAATGCGTGGCTCAAAGGAAAGCACGTTATCGTACCATTAGTAGGACGAGAAATTCCTGTTATCGAGGACGACTATGTGGATATTGAGTTTGGTACTGGATGCTTAAAGGTAACGCCAGCACATGATATTAACGACCATGCCTTGGGTCTGAAACACGGACTTCAAACAATTGACATCTTTAACGATAATGGTACTATTTCTGAAGAAGCAGGAATGTATGTTGGCATGGATCGTATGGACGTGCGCAAGCAAATTGCAAAAGATTTGGAAAAAGCAGGATTGATGGAAAAAGTGGAGGACTACAACAACAAAGTTGGATACTCCGAGCGCACCCATGTACCCATTGAGCCAAAGTTGTCCACACAGTGGTTTTTGAAAATGCAACACTTTGCCGACCTTGCCTTGCAGCCCGTCATGGACGACGATATTCAGTTTTATCCCTCGAAGTATAAAAATACCTATCGTCACTGGCTCGAAAACATCAAAGATTGGTGTATCAGTAGACAGCTGTGGTGGGGACATCGCATTCCTGCTTATTACTTTACAGTCAACGGCAAGCAAGAGGTTGTGGTGGCAGAAACGGCAGAAGTAGCTCTCAAACTGGCTCAACAGAAGGACAGCGCACTCACCATGAACGACATCGAACAAGATAGTGATTGTCTCGACACATGGTTTTCATCGTGGCTATGGCCTATTTCTCTCTTTGACGGCATTAACAATCCTGATAATAAAGAAATTCAATACTACTACCCTACAGCCGACCTCATCACTGGACCTGATATTATTTTCTTTTGGGTGGCACGCATGATTATGGCTGGATATGAGTACAAAGGGCAGATGCCTTTCAGACATGTGTACTTTACGGGTATTGTGCGCGACAAGTTGGGCAGGAAGATGAGCAAGAGCTTGGGTAACTCGCCCGATCCTATTGCACTCATTGATAAGTACGGTGCCGATGGTGTACGCATGGGTATGATGCTCAGTGCACCAGCGGGCAACGACATTCTCTTTGATGAAAGCCTGTGTGAACAAGGTCGTAACTTTAACAACAAGATTTGGAATGCATTCCGATTGGTAAAAGGTTGGGAGGTTACAGATGCCGAACAACCACAAACCAACAAGTTGGCAACAGCTTGGTTCGAGGCTAAGTTGCGCACCACAAACGAAGAAGTGAACGACCTATTCTCGAAATATCGCATCTCCGAGGCACTAATGGTTGTCTACAGGCTCTTTTGGGACGAGTTCTCAAGCTGGTATCTTGAGATGATAAAGCCCGCCTACGGAACACCTATCGATGCGAAGACCTATCAGCAGACTTTGAACTTCTTTGACATCCTCTTAAAAATGCTACATCCTTTCATGCCATTTATCACGGAAGAATTGTGGCAACATTTGTATGAGCGAAAGGAAGGGGAGTCTATCATGACCCAACAGCTTGACATTCCTACGCCTACAGACGATGAAAAATCGCTGACAGAAGAGATTGAAGTGGTCAAACAGATTGTGAGTGGGGTTCGCATGATTAGAAATCAAAAGAACATCTCACCCAAAGAAGAATTAGAATTGGTAGCTATTGGTGACAACCCATTTGCCACCTTTAATGACATTATCATTAAAATGGCTCATTTGTCATCCATACAAACCATGACTGAAAAACCTGCTGACGTGGCACAATTCATGGTTGGTACTAACGAATTTGCCGTTCCTATCGGAAATTTGATTGATGTGGAAGCCGAGTTAAAGAAGCATGAAGACCAACTCAAACATTTGGAAGGCTTCTTAGCTGGTATTCAGAAAAAACTCAGCAACAGTAAATTTGTAGCCAATGCGCCTGAGGCTGTGGTGGCATTGGAGCGCAAGAAACAAAGTGATACGGAAGAGAAAATCGCAGCACTGAAAGTTTCGATGGCAGAACTTAAAAAGAAGAAATAACCGACTGATGCGTAAACAGTTTTTTTTATGGCTCGTCCTACTCTGTACCTTGACGATTACATCGTGTAAGGATGACGATACTATTGACATCAACGACTATAACAAACAAACCATATTAGTCTATATGCCGTGGTCGGGAAGTGCACAACACAAAGGACTGTACAACTTTTTCCTACAAAATTTAGACAGTATCGAATCGGGTGTGAAAGCCCAGAAAGGACTCAAGAACTCCCGCTTAGTGGTATTTCTTAGCAAGTCGCCCACCGAATCAGAACTGTACGAGGTTGGTTATGTCAACAAACAAATAACGCACACCCCTATCAAGACCTATTCGGGAAAAGCATATACTACGGCTGAAGGTATTGCCCAAATCATCAATGACACGAAAACAGCGGCAGAAGCGCTCAACTATGCACTCATCATTGGATGCCACGGCACTGGTTGGACATACAAAGAAAACTGGAAAGACTACCCCTACAATGCAAAGCGGTATGTTTTTTCTACTCGTCAGCAACCCACGTATTGGGAACAGACTCGATTCTTTGGAAGTGTAGACGACATTCTTAATTATGCCACAGACATAGAGACCTTGGCAAAAGGAATCGCTCAAACGGGCACAAAGATGCAATACATTCTGTTTGACGATTGCTACATGGCAAATGTTGAAACAGCCTATATGCTCAAAGACGTGACTAATTTCCTTGTTGGCTCTACCAGTGAGATTATGGCTGTTGGCATGCCGTATGCGGATATGTGGAGCAGTTTGGCATCGCCCACTCCCAACTATGGCGCTATAGTGAAGAAGTTTCATGACTTCTACTCCAATTACCGAGTGCCGTCTGGCACAATTGCCGCTATCGATTGCCGAGAGGTAGAAGCCTTAGCTGCAGTGATGAAGGACATCAATGCGAAATATTCGTTGGACGACTCGTTGCGAGACAGTGTTCAAGTACTCGATGGCTTTAAGGCAGGTATATTCTTCGACATGGGCGATTACGTGAAGTGGCTTTGTAAGAACAAGAACCTTCGTGAACGTTTCAACCAACAGCTCACGAAAACGGTACGCCATCAAAGTCATACGGACACGATTTATTCATACATTTATCCGTTTGAAGGTCCCAAATATATCCCTGTGAAAACCTTTAGTGGATTAACCATTTCAGATCCCACCATTCATGTTGCGCCATTACGTGGCATACAAAACACTGCGTGGTGGAAAGCTACGCATTAAAGAACATTGTTTCGTGAGACGAGTAAACCACATCCAAAGTCAGATTTGCTTGATTGGAGTGGCTACTAAATTAGTGGTTATTGCTTTGTTGACAATCTTGAATATATGTTATTTAACGATTAAGCAATTCTTGCAGGAATGTTTCTGATTTTGTGATATCAATATCATTGACAAAACTTTGTTCATTCAGCATTTCGTCTATTGCTGTTCCATTAAACTGAGCAGCACCTCTTGTATTCCTTCCTGCCCAGTGGAATTGCAAAATTGTATTATCTATTAATTTGCCATGGTATACTGAACACAAAAGCGTTTTGAAGATGGATTCCTCATTAACTCCAATGAAAAAGAACAAGAATAAACTCTTGGAATCTGCCATTTGCATAAGAAACTTATCTATATTATATGCCTTAGGATTTGAGTTCAGATATATGACTTTTGTTTTAATATCGGTATATGTATCGCCATTATCAAATTCACGATAGTAGTCACCTAAACCATTCTTCGTGTCATAGGAAGGTAATGCTGCTTCGAGATTATGCAAATTATTAATAAATTTGCTGTCTTTCGACATCATCTGATGTAATCAGGCTCTCTATAAGTCTGCCTCGAATATTTGTATTTTCAATATGAGAAGCAATAAGGATTTCCTTTCTACACTTATTGCAACGTTCGTTCAAATCGTCTTCAAGAACATTGAATTGCTTTGAGCTTACAAAAGCAGATGCTCTGCTGATAGAATCAAATATGTTTGACTTTTCTGTCTCTGTAGGTTCAAACTTTTGATTAACAGGCTGAATGCTTGAAGATGCATCAACCAAACGAGAAAGGTTGTCTTCCCAGTCCAATCCCTTATGAAGTGCAAACAAGTAATCAAAGTTTTCTGGGGCATTCTGTCTGTTGTCGTAATTTCGCATTATGTCAGAACCATTAAAACTTCCCTTTATATTCGTCATACTAAGTTCTTGTGAACTATGGCTTATCTTTTTAAGGAAAGTAGTATTTGCAAGAAGTATCAAATTTGTTGAAGACTGACGAACCAGTACAACAAAGAAGGGAATCTTGTCATATTTTTCAAGTGCAGACAAACTTAGAACTGTATTGCTGAATGAATCAGAAGCTGATTTAGAGTAACTAAACCTTACTGCGAAGTACTCATTATGATACACCTTTCTATCTTTTGTGAGATTGAAATGTGCGCATACGTTATCTTCAACAACTTGCTTATTGTGTTGTGGAGCATGATTAACAATGTAGTCCACAAATTCTCTACATCTTAAATTCATTTTAATTAGCCTCCCAATATGATTTAATAGAACTAAACCAAGTTTTACGTTCTCCTATTTTCGATAACTCTTCATCATAAAACATGAATAGTTTATCACTAAGCGATAGCATCCACGATTTACTTTTTATAGTATCATTTTCAAGAAATACCAAAGTGTTTACATTAGCTATTTGAATTTGTCCCCAACCGAGAACACACACAGTTAGACAATTGTTATTAAATGTTTCAATTCTCTTGAAATGAAAGTTTTGGTATTCAATATTACCAATGATTGCTTTGTACGAGACAATAAGAATATAAAAAAATATTCTTATCTTCATTTTTGTACAAGGTAGCAAACCTTACTTAGTCAAATAAAGAAGGACTATCTTTTAGCTCTTTTACTTTTTTATTTATTTTAGATTGTATTTGTTGCTTTTTCTGATCGCCCAAAGAATTTCTTTCCCAAAATACACCATCTTCATATCCTTGGATTGTATTATTACTAATAGCATTCATCAAGCGTTTAACAGCCCAATAGCAATATTCTCTGTTGATCTCTACTCCGCAATAACTTCTACCCAATTTTTGAGCAACAACAGCAGTTGTTCCACTACCTAAAAATGGGTCAAAAATTTTGTCGCCAAGCTTGGTTGATGCAAGTACTAACTTGGCATACAACTTTTCAGGCTTTTGAGTTGGATGGTCGGTATTCTCTGGCATTGACCAAAAAGGTATGCTAATATCATCCCAAAAATTAGAAGGATATGTAATTCGGAAATTACCATTCTCTGTTTCCTCCCAATCTTTTGGATTTCCATCCACTTTGTAAGGAGCTATAACTTTACGCTTCATCATAACAGCATCAACGTCAAAATAATAATCTTTAGGATTTCTCACTGCAAACCAAATATCTTCCATGGCATTTTTCCAATTAAACTTTGCACCTCTTCCCTTTTCTCTTTGCCATGTTATACGATTTATAACCGTTAAGCGTTCTTCAATGACTCTTTGCATTGATGAAGTACACTTCCAATCTCCACACACATAGAGTGATCCGTTTGGAGCAAGTTTGTCGCAAACTTTGTAAAACCAACTTCTGAGATAGTCTTCATACGCATCAGATTTCATGCTTGAAAACTTCTTTCCGTGGAAATCTTTGTCAAGATTATATGGAGGATCTATAATTATCAAATTGAAATACCCGTTAGGAATATAATCAAGGCAATCAAAGAGATCTGCATTGATAATTGAGTCATCTACAAATGATTTTTTAATATCATTTGCAGAAAGAATAAATTTTTCCAATGTTGGTATTTCGCTTGCTGAAACAGTCAGTGTCCTGTTTCTTTCAGCACGAACTTTCTCGGTCATATTAAATATTATTACTTACTAACAAATCTTTTACATCAACATTAAGTGCATTGACAATTCGTTCATCTTTCACAGCGGTTCTTTTTTCTTGTGATATGGAATATGTTTTTATATACGGAATCCTTGTTGCCATATACCTATAAAAACAAAAACGACCCGCACATTTGAGCATCGTTGAGAGGCTTGGCGGGTTCTCGTATTGCAAAGATACGAATAATCATTGATAATCCAAGCTTTTCAGCAGGAAAAAACATCAGAAGATAAATATCTTTATGATTGGTTATATAATTTTCCAACTTGTAATATTGAATCAAAGAGTACGGAAGGGAAATCTTACAACAAAATCGGGGCTGCTCAATAAACACAAATGATTGATACTTATTGAGCAGCCCCGAAGTATAACGCACTCTCTCGGATTATTTTGCACTCACAGGTCTATGCTGCATTGCTTTTCCAAAACTCTTATTGGGGCGATTGCTCATTTGGAAGTTAAGTACTCCTCCTTTCATCACGTCATTGTAAGTAATGTAAGAAGTCTTCAAGTTTCTACCATTTAATTGAGCCGACTTGATATATACATTTTTGTCGTTATTGTTGGGTGCAGTAATCACAAATGTCTTACCCTCAGGCAGATGAATCGTTGCCTTCTTAAACAACGGACTACCAAAAACAAAAATGCCATTAGATGGATTCACCTGATAAAATCCTAACGCTGACATGATATGCCAAGCTGACATTTGCCCACAATCTTCGTTACCACAGTATCCATCTGGCTCATCGGTATAGAACTTGTTTTGGAGCATTCTCACCTTTTCTGCTGTCTTATACGGTTGTCCTGCATAGACATATAAATAAGGTGTATGATGATTGGGTTCGTTACCATGTGCATACTGTCCCACCATACCAGACACATCAGGTGGAGCTCCTTCTCCTAGATCCCCTTCGGCAACAAACAACTCATCAAGATTCTTCACAAAAGCGGCATCTCCACCATGCGCCTTAATCAGCCCATCGGGATCTTGTGGCACCATAAAGGTATATTGCCAGCCATTTCCCTCACAGAAATCTCCTACCCCATCTCTTTCGTTCGCTAAAAATGGGTCGTAAGGTTCGTACCATGAGCCATCTTTCATCTTTGGATGAATCTTATTTATTTTTGAATCGAAAATTGTTTGATACGACAAAGCACGCTTCAAGAAAGTTTGGTAAACATCCATTCGTCCCATCTTCTTTGCCATGAGTGCAATACCCATATCGTCTGCTGCATATTCTAACTGTATCGAGGTTGCCTCCTTAATAGCATCGGCTGGGATATATCCATAGTGCATAAAGTCTTTCACACCGTTTTGTTTTGGATTCGTAGCCGTGGATATCATATAGTCTAACGCTTTATTGGCATCGAAGCCACCAATCCCTTTTAAGTAAGCATCGGCAATCACTGGCACGGAACTATAGCCTGGCATACAATTCGTCTCACCCGAATACAATGGCCATATAGGCAGCTTTCCATTTTGATCGTAGATGCTCAGCATGGAGTTCATCATATCTGGAACTTCCTTTCTCGCTATGATTGTAAACAGCGGATGCAATGTACGATAAGTATCCCATAACGAGAGCGTCGTGTAATTCTTGAATTTATTATTTTTATATACCTTGTCGTCTATGCCTCTAAAGTCTCCGTTGACGTCGCAATATAAATTAGGTGCGATAAAGGCATGGTACATGGCTGTATAGAAAATTGTTTTTTGTCGAGGTGTCCCTTCAATTTCTATTCGTGATAACACGTCGTTCCACTTTTGTTTCGCTACCTGATGAACGTCATCGAAGTTCCATCCCGTCATCTCCTTTTCTAAGTTGAGCTTTGCATTGGTGCAACTCACGGACGAGATAGCTACCTTTACCAAGAGTTCTTTCATTCCGTCTTTGAACGTTGCAACTGCTTTCACATCACGTCCTTGCAACTCATCGGTACCCGCAGGTGTATTCAAGTGAAACACATCAAGTGATTGGATTGGTTGATTGAACTTGGCATAAAAGAAAACCTTGTGTTGGGGTGCCCAACCATTGACAAAACGATATCCCTCAACTGTGGTATCGTCAATTTTGCAAATATAGGCTTCATAGGTGTTATTTCCGATACCATTGAACAAATCTATCAATACGCGTGGGGTTTCTGCCTTTGTATAATTGTAGCGATGCACCCCCACACGCTCTGTTGTTGTCAGTTCTACATTTACACCGTTATCCAATTTTACGGCATAGTAACCAGGTGATACAACTTCATTGTCGTGTGAGAATTTCGACGAAGCGGCACCCTCAAGGTTATGATCATCTCCTCGTTTGGTTCGCATCTCACCTGAGTAGGGCATCAAGCTGATGTCGCCCAAATCATCACAACCTGTACCACTCAAGTGGTTATGACTAAACCCGATAATAACACTATCACTGTAATGATAGCCCGAGCACCAATCCCAACCCTTAAAGATGTTCATCGGTCCTAACTGAACGGCACTAAAAGGTACATTCGCTCCCACAAAGACATGACCGTGACCTCCGGAACCAATAATGGGATTTACAAATTGGGTATAATCTTTTTTGGCATTTAATGGCAATGCTGCCAACAGTAAGTTTAATAAAAAGATAAAACAACGACTTCTTTTCATACAAAAAAATAAAAGGTTAAGATTTAGGATAATTACAGTTCAGGATATCAGAAGTACAAATGTGCAGTTCGTCATCCTCGTTCACTTCATGGTTGTTGCAGAGGACTTGAACTGCGCTATTGAAATAAAATGCAAGCGAGCCATTCATCATTGAAGACGCCATGCTCCGAATGATGAATGGCCGTCGCATCAAATGCTTATTCTGGTTGCATATTGGTGTACACCGTCTGAACATCATCAAACTCTTCCAACTTCTCAATCATCTTGTCAAGAGTTTCACGTTCTTCTGGTGTCACATTCTTCAAGTCGTTAGGGATGTAAGTAAACTCTCCACCAGTCACCTCAAACCCTTCTTCCTCTAAATGCTTTTGGATATCACCAAAGCTGGTTGGTGCGCCGTAAATGGTCACCTCATTGGCTTCTTCGTCCTCATCGTATTCATCTTCGACACCGTAATCGATGAGATCAAGGATTAACTCATCCATATCGAGATTTTCTTTCTTCTTAAAAGTAAACACAGACTTATGATCAAACAAGAAAGCCAAAGAACCTGTGGTACCCAAATTTCCATTAAACTTGTTGAATACAGAACGAACATCACCTACAGTTCGAGTGGTGTTGTCGGTCAGCGTATCCACCAAAATGGCAACTCCGTGTGGACCATAGCCCTCATAAGTTACTTCCTTATAATCGCTCTGGTCTTTACCAAGTGCATTTTTGATAGCACGGTCAATGTTGTCCTTAGGCATGTTCTCACGCTTAGCATTAGCAATGATGGCACGCAGTGTAGGGTTGTTTTCTGGCTCTGGTCCACCTGCTTTCACAGCAATGGCGATTTGTTTACCAATCTTCGTAAACGTACGAGCCATGTGTCCCCAACGTTTCAGTTTTGTTGCTTTACGATATTCAAATGCTCTTCCCATTGAATTTATTAATTAAAATCCTCTTCACCTAAAGAGGTCATGAACGTATTGCTACGTCACGAATTGTTATTATTAATGAATTATTGATATATCAACGTCAATCACTTCACGAAAACCTCTTACCGCAACTCTGCACCTAAATTCTTGGTGAGGTTTTTGATAAGTTTCTGCATTATTGCATCAATCTGCTTGTCGTTCAAGGTTTTCTGTTCATCTTGCAAAATAAAGTTCACCGCATAGCTCTTCTTGCCTTCTGGCAAGTTCTTCCCCTCGTAAACATCAAAGAGTTCCACCCGCTTCAACAGTTTCTTTTCTGTTTGAAAAGCAATCTCTTCAATCTTTTCGAAAGGAATTGCTTGGTCTAACAGCAACGCCAAATCTCGACTTACAGCAGGGAATTTAGACAATTCCTTAAACTCAACCTTCTGTTTGCGAATAGCTTTCATCACCGTAGACCAGTGGATATCGGCATAATACACTGTTGCAGAGATACCCACAGTTTTTAATAATCGGGGACATACCACGCCTAACTCAACCATAGGCTTTCCTCCACGATTCTTCATCGTCAAGCCTTCCGAGAAAATATTGTTATCGCTCTTTTCCGAGATGCACAGCCCAGCTGGCACACCCAAGCGTGCAAAGATATTTTCTACATAAGCTTTGAGTTCAAAGAACGAACTATCTTCATCTGCATGCGCCCAACTTCCTTCTACTCGCTTTCCTGTTATCCACAATCCTAAATGTGTTTCCTGTTTGTAGGCGTTAATAGGATTGTCTGCATCCAAACGAGCTGCATCGAAATGATAGCAATTACCAAACTCGAAAAGTCGCAAGTTCGCATTTTTACGGTTGACGTTTCTCGCAATACTTTCCAAGCCACCAAATAACAACGTCTGTCGCATCACACCCAAATCACTGCTCAACGGATTCATTACTTTCACCGTTGTTTCCTCCGCATACTGATTCAAATCTTGGTAATAAGCTACTTTTGTGAGCGAGTTATTTAAGATTTCGTGGAAGCCACTACCCACCAATTGTTCACCAATCAGATTTTCCAAATGCTGTTTCTCGTCTTCTTCGCCTAAGATAGTCAACGAACTTTTCAATTGTTGTGGTATCTCCACATTATTATATCCGTAGATGCGTAAGATATCCTCCACCACATCGCATGGTCGCTGCACGTCAACACGATAGGTCGGTATGGACAATTCCAGTCCTTCTGCTGTTTCCTGAAGGATTTCCATTTCAAGATTTGTCACAATCTCTTTTATCGTATCATGACCTATCTCTTTACCTATCAGCCCATTAACATAGCTATATGAAAGTGATACTTTCGCATTTTCTATCGGTTCAGGATAAACATCCTTTATCTGCATACTCACCTTACCACCAGCCAACTGTTGACAAAGTATCGCTGCCTGTTTGAGTGCGTAGATAACACCATTAGGATCAATACCACGCTCGAAACGATAACTGGCATCTGTGCTCAATCCGTGACGACGCGCACTCTTGCGAATCCAAGTGGGATGGAAATAGGCACTCTCTAAAACCACGTTCCTCGTGCTGTTGTAAGTACCACTTCCTTTACCGCCAAAGATACCTGCAATACACATGGGATGTTCCGCATTGCAAATACTTAAATCGTGTTCACCCAGCGTATGCTCTTCACCATCGAGCGTTTCAAACTTTGTTCCGTCGGGTTGTGTGCGCACTACTATCCGGTTGCCCTCCACCATGTCGGCATCAAAGCAATGCATCGGCTGCCCATACGCCATCATGATGTAGTTCGTAATGTCTACAATGTTGTTGACAGGTCGCAATCCGATGACCCGCAACTTATCTTGTAGCCATTCTGGACTGTCTTTCACCTCACAATCCGTCAGCGAAATACAGGCATAGCGTTTACAGGCTTGTGTATTTTCTATTTGTACATCAATGGGCAAATCCTCGTTATCAACCTGAAAGGCATCACAATTAGGGCGATGCAAGTTAGTGGCATAACCATTTTGTTTCAACCACGCATACAAGTCACGTGCCACGCCATAATGAGAAAGTGCATCAGAACGGTTTGCCGTGATATCAATTTCTATCACCCAATCGCTTTCTAAATGATAATATTCTGCGGCGGGCTGACCCACTGGTGCATCTTCAGGAAGGACAATAATTCCATCGTGTGAAGTTCCAACACCTATCTCGTCTTCTGCACAAATCATGCCGTATGAGTCGACACCACGAAGTTTGCTTTTCTTGATTGTGAATGATTCTTCACCATTATATAAAACGCAACCTACATCGGCAACAATAACTTTCTGTCCTGCGGCTACATTTGGCGCACCACAGACAATCTGAGAAGGCTGCTCTTTTCCTAAATCTACGGTTGTAATATGAAGGTGATCGGAATTAGGGTGCATTTCACAGGTAAGCACTTTACCAACATACAGCCCCTTCAAACCGCCTTTAATGGATTGAACTTCTTCCAAGGCATCTACCTCAAGACCGCAGGATGTGAGTGCATCTGCCACCTCTTGGGGTGTCAAATCGAAGTCAACGTACTCTTTGAGCCATTTATATGAAACATTCATGATAATATGAATTTATTTTTGTGTACTATAAACTTTGCAAAAGTACTAAAAAAACGGCAGTTGGACAAATGTTACTCTAAAAAATAAAGGCAAAAGAAAAACGCCTGCAGTTCATCCTCAAATCCGCAACTAAGCCCTTGAACGTCCTTATTGCGTTTACACATCCTCTCATTATTGAATTTGCAGATAATGTGGAGTCAAATTGCTCCATGATTGAAAATAATCCCCAAAAGGAGTGAGTCTCTCAGATTTAATTTGTATTTTTGCCATGTCTATCGTCGGATTCTCTTGTTTATTTTTGCAACACTATGATAAGTGAATTCTTCGACATGGCAAAATCCTGAGCAACTTTTTGCTGCTCAGGTACTTAAAAAGTTTAATTTATAGTGTTGCGGAATTAAGGCTCTTTTGAGTTTTACCGGACAGCAATAAAACGGTATGAATACTAAGGAATTGGAACAACTTAAAGAGGATGGCTTTTGTGGGTTTAAGACTGTTGCAGAGTTACGGAAGAATATCAACATAGTGCCCGAACTTACCGGGGTGTATGTCTTGTTACGCCCGAATGATGATGAGCCTGTTTTTCTTGAAAAGGGCACTGGTGGTTTCTTCAAGAAAAAGAATCCGAATGTCGCTTTTCCCAAATTAGGTGCTAAATGGGTTAGAGACACTTCAATTGTTTATATTGGAAAAGCCGACATTTCACCCAAAACGGGTGAGAGAGGGTTGAGGAAAAGATTGAAAGAATATCTGGACTTCGGACAAGGGCAGAATATTGGACATTGGGGTGGCCGATATGTCTGGCAGTTGAAAGATTCAGCCGAGTTAGTCGTCTGTTGGAAACGAGTGGATGGCAATGCAGAACAAGTGGAAAAACAAATGATTATAGCCTTCCATGAAAAGCACGGAAAATATCCATTTGCTAACTTACGGTTGTAAATCCCAATTACGGCTCGTCATAAAGTTCACGGTCGCCCTCCGAACGGTCAACAAATTCCTCGTCATATTCCTCGCCAGGGATAAGGTCATCAAAGTCGGGATTGTCATAAGAGTCGCTATCGGCATCTTTGCTCGTCGTTGGGCTTAATGCGCCAGTGACGATTCTATTTCTACGTATTATTGTATCGGCTCTGAATGAAGCAGGAGTAAGATGCTTGATTTCTTGCCTTACTTGCCTCGCTTGTTTTTCTTCATTATACTGGTAAACAGCCAGCACAATGAAGAAAAGGGCGACAATGATCAGGCAACCCGCTGCGGTTTTCTTTTCTGTCTTATCTTTATTCATGTTAGGCTCTCCTCTTTCCAATAGGCTTTGCAGTCAAAGCAAAAGCAGTTTCCATATTCGTCTATTGTCGTATTTCCGCTAAAGCAGTAAGGGCAATGTGGGATGCTGTTAAAATCTTCTTGTGACACTTGTCTTGGTTTCCTCTTTGGGGTATCGCTGTTGTAATCTTCACCGTAATAAATCGCGAACGCAAGGATGATACACAACACGGCAAGTAATGCACTGAGTGTGGAGCCCTCGCCCATTCCAAAGACATTCACGCAGATTGCAATAGTCAACGTTTCCATTGCAATGACGAGCAACACCCTTGCTAAGCATCCCGTAAATCCTCGTATTCTCATTTGCTTTACTATCGTGTTTATACTTTTGTAAATGCTTATAATACAAGATGCTACTTTAATAGATTTCTACTCCCGTTCCCTTCTAAAATTTGCATCTGCTGAATCGCTATCTGATTGAGTTTCATAAGCCTCTCGCCTTGTGGTACACCATCATTGATAAGCACGGCATTGATATTTTCCATGTTCGACAGGCATATAAGTTCGTTGATGGTAGCATAGTCGCGGATATTGCCTTTCAAGTCGGGATTCGCCTCTCGCCATTGCTTGGCGGTCATGCCGAACATAGCCACATTTAGCACGTCGGCTTCCTCTGCATAGATAATGCTAGCCTGTACAGAAGTTATCTCTTCTGGTATTAAATGGCTCTTGATGGCATCAGTATGGATGCGGTAATTGATTTTGGATAGTTCTCTCTTGGCAGTCCAACCTAATAGTTTCTGCTCTTCCTCTTTTAACCGTTGGAATCCTCTATAAGATAGAGTTTGAAGGTCACACTAATTGCAGTTCCAAACTCAAAGGCAATATCTTTGAACGCATACGTTCCTCCATATCGCCCCTTTTTTACAATGATACCAATGGCATTTGTCTTTTCTATCCACTCGCTGGCACTGATGGCAAATGTGGGCAGACCTGCTTGCATCCTAAAGTGGTCAAATTCGACCACATTAAAATTCGGGTTGTGTATCATCTCCCATGTACCCAGGAACTCGATGGTATAACGATTCCGCAGCCAGTTCTTAATGATGTCTGCTGCACGGCTCTCACTTTGCTTGGCATTAGCCATATCGGTGAGCGATATGTATTCTTTGTCGTTATAAGACAAGACCGTTATTTCAGTATCTTGGACGGTAATCTTTGCCATTGGGTCGTTCTATTATATATTATGTGTGTAAAGGTAGCGCAAAATCACGAGACAAAAGAACAAAAGGAGAAAAAACCTCAAAAGTTTTGTAATCTCCCTCAAATCCGCACCTAAGTCCTTCAACGTCCTTCTTGCGCGTACACGTTCTCTCATTACTGAATTCTCAGATAAATTGAGGCTGAAACACCCATTTCTGCCTACCTTCATCCCCTTACCCCACAATGCAACTCGAGGCAATATGCAGTATCATACCCATAAGTTGAAGGCGTTATCCAAAATCAGTCTGGAACACATCTGCGTAAGCATTATTACAGGACATAATCCACAATCAGCGCTGAAGCGATTGATAATGAGCCCATTCTGTTCAAATCTCTCAAAGAACGATTGGTCAACTTTTCCGTTGTTATTCTATATTTCGGAGACAAAAGAACACAGCGGTTGCTCACTGCTCTTGCATTGAATCACGAAATTCTAACAACGAACGACCATCAAAAAACAGCTGCTGTAATATTGGCAGCACACCGCATGGAAGGAAAATAAATGCTGAATTTTCTTTACAAAGTGCCTCTCAAAACTCGCGTGAAAA
>NZ_JRPQ01000059.1 GCF_000762405.1 Hoylesella timonensis S9-PR14
TTTTTGGTTCAAAATGTAAGTTCGTTCAGTCGTGTAGCTCGCTACACTCCTTCACTCTCTTGCATTTTGACCTCAAAAATAAGCTCAAAATCTAACAAAGCTAATTTATAGAACCAGCCTTAAGGTAAAATTTGAGGCATTTTTGAAAAAAAATGATGAATTGTTTGCGCTATCAGAAAAAAATATTACCTTTGCACAGCATTTAGGGAAATGCCCCTTTAGAGGGATGATGCGGCAATAGCTCAGTTGGTAGAGCACAACCTTGCCAAGGTTGGGGTCGCGAGTTCGAGTCTCGTTTGCCGCTCTTTTCTGAATAAACCAAAACGGAGATACGCTTTTTATCTCTCACTTGCCCAGGTGGCGGAATTGGTAGACGCGCACGTTTCAGGTGCGTGTGTTTCACGACGTGCAGGTTCGAGTCCTGTTCTGGGCACTGTTTTATTCAGAAAAAACAAGAATGGAGAGGTGGCGGAATTGGTAGACGCGCTACTTTGAGGGGGTAGTGAAAATTGTTTCGTGGGAGTTCGAGTCTCCTCCTCTTCACTTTTTGTTGTTCTTACGGTACGATGCGGCAATAGCTCAGTTGGTAGAGCACAACCTTGCCAAGGTTGGGGTCGCGAGTTCGAGTCTCGTTTGCCGCTCTTTTTTTTAGAGAAACATACTTATCAATGAATTTATACATCCGATATTTTGATAAAGAAGCATTAGTATATAATGTTGAAGAAGCTTTAGATTTTTTACGTTCCATTTCTGAAATTGATGTTGATGCTGTGTTAGAGAGCGACATTCGAGACTATGTGTCGAGTGATGTGTTCTATCCGAAACGTTATAAGGTTCGCCCGCGCATCTACTTTATTATTATCAAAACGACCGCAGAAACCATGATTGACTTCAAGCAGAAAAAGGCGTTACATCCCAATAATGCGCCTCAAAACGTGACAGATAAGCGCGATTTGACCACCAACGTGATGACACGACTCACCAAAACTCAAGAAGGTTGGTACGAGGGCGTGTTGGATTTTAAGCGAGTGGTCATGATTCCTGCAACGGGAAAGCACGAATACAGAGATACACACTTTGTGGCACGCTGCAAGGCAAACTCTGGACAGGACTGTTATAATCGGGTTGTGGATTATTTGAAGGAAAGGGTTGACGCACGTTCACAGTTCCCCTCTTCAAAAGGTAAAAGCTTTCGTTTTAAGTACTTAGGCATGTGGAAATAATCCGTCGTGCTAAAAAAATTGTCAAGCTATGAATAAAGTTATGTTGATTGGTAATGTCGGTAAAGACCCCGATGTGAGATATTTTGAAGCAGATCAGGCTGTTGCACAAATCACACTTGCCACTACGGAGCGAGGATATACCCTTCAGAACGGTACTCAAGTGCCTGATCATACAGATTGGCACACGATTGTTTTTTACCGTGGACTGGCAAAAGTCGTGGAGAAATACGTTCACAAAGGCGATAAACTCTATGTAGAGGGTCGCATACGCTATCGTTCGTACGATGACCAACGAGGCATCAAGCGCTATGTTACCGAGATATTGGCGGACAACATGGAGATGTTAACTCCTAAAAATGTAACTTCTTCACAACAAAAACCGTCGGAAACGCAGACAACGGAGACGACTTCTACAGCTGCGGACGATCTCTCAAAGGTTCCTTTCTAATTTGATATAGTCTTGGATTTCTCCTTTATCACACAATCTTTTTCAGACGTTTACCTGCAATCTCCGTCGGTAGGAGTTATCTTTGCGGCTATTCTTGCTGCACTCTTGCTACTGTTATCGGGCTTTGCCAGTGGTTCGGAAATTGCATTTTTTAGTCTTACACCCACGGACATCGCTGCTTTGGACAGTGAGAAAAACGTGCGCGACAAGAAAATAGAACTATTGCGCGAAGACAGTCAGCGTACTTTGGCAACCATATTGATAACCAACAACTTTGTCAATGTAACCATTATCATGCTCTGCAACTATGTATTTGGGTCACTGGTGCACTTTGGACCATCGGCTTATTGGTTGCAATTCCTCATGATTACGGTGCTGTTGACATTCCTCTTGTTGCTTTTTGGCGAAATTATGCCGAAAGTGTATAGTCGACAAAACCCGCTCAAGTTTTGTCGCAGGAGTGTTGATGGCATTTTGATTTTTCGCAAACTCTTCTGGCCAATTGAGAATGTCCTGCTCAAAAGTGGGATGATTGCAGAGCGTATGTTGCAAAAACAAAATCATATTTTGAGCGTAAACGACTTAGAACAAGCGTTGGAACTCACAGATAAGGAAGATATCAAAGAAGAACAGAGCATGCTGAAAGGCATTATACGCTTTGGAGACGAGACAGCGAAAGAGATTATGACACCACGTCAGGACATGCTTACGCTCGATATTAAGACCAAGTTTGCGGAGGTGTTGCAATGTATTAAAGAGAATAATTATAGCAGAATTCCCGTTTATCAGGAAAACAACGACAACATCCGAGGCGTGTTATACATTAAAGACCTGTTGCCACATCTTGGTAAGCCAACAACGTTTCGCTGGCAAAGCCTTATGAGATTGCCTTATTACGTGCCAGGAACGAAAAAGATTGATGACTTGTTGCGTGAATTTCAGGAAAACAAAATTCACATTGCCATTGTGGTCGATGAGTTTGGTGGTACCAGTGGGTTGGTAACGATGGAGGATATCTTAGAGGAAATTGTCGGAGAAATCAATGACGAGTACGATGAAGACGAGAAACCTTTCACCAAACTCAATGAGAACACGTATGTTTTTGAAGGGAAGACCTTGCTTTCTGACTTCTGCAAATTGTTGTCTATCAATGACGATGAGTTTGAGGATGTGCAAGGTGATGCTGACTCATTGGCAGGTTTACTCCTGGAAATCAAAGGAGATTTCTTGCATTTGCATGAACAAGTTGATTATAAGAATTATACCTTCGAGATTCTTGAGATAGAAGAGCGACGCATCAGTAAGATAAAAGTGGTGATTCATCGTGAACCTGTTCAACCTTCAGAAGAAAACTAAAGCATGGCAGTGTTGTCAATCATACCGCTTTCTGCAGATGTTCAGTTGGGTATTTGGAAGATAGAAGAGCCAGTAACGACGTTGTTACAGCGTTTTCCACATTTGGAGAAAACGGTTGAATCCTATCACTCAATAGAAAGAAAGCGACAAAAACTCGCTGTCTATGCGCTCCTTTACGCCATGACAGGCAAGCAAGACGTATGGATTTCACACGATACGAACGGCAAGCCTTTGTTGGAAAACTATCAAATCAGCATCAGTGATACGCACGGTTTCGCTGCCATTATCCTCAGCAAGTCTCGCATTGTGGCTGTAGACATCGAGTATATGAGTGACCGTGTGAGTAGGATTGTCTCGCGCTTCCTACGGTCTGATGAAAGCGCAAGCAAGGTGGAAGACCAGTTGATACACTGGAGCGCGAAAGAAACAGCCTTCAAATTTTATTCTTCACAGCATTTGCAGTATAGCGAAATGCGACTACATCCTTTTACCGCAACAGCCCATGGCAAGGTTGAGGTAGACAACTTGAAAGCCGGAACTGTGCTCCCAGTGAACTATGTGGTTACATCCGATTATGTGCTGACGTATGCTTTGGAGGAATAAACTCTTGAAAACGAAGGGCTTCGCGTATTTCTCGCATCGACAGCTGTACCTTCTTTATCGTATTTGAATGCGCCCAAAGACTACTCGCAAATGCCTGCTTCTGTCCATCGCTGTATCAACACTTCAACATCTTTGCGTGCAGAAGAAGCGTCCACATTATATTCTTCCATGAGAAGGTCGACTAAATCGTCAATCGTAAATTCACGGTTTTGAATCTTCTCCCATAGATAGGCAGCCGAATCATTCATGCCTACGATGTGTGTGAAATCAATATTTTCTTTACCCTCTGCAGTGAGGATTTGCTCTCCACATATATTACGGAGTTGGAAACCTGGTTTTGTTCTCATATTTTCGTTTTGCTTGTTGCTTATTTAATGATTTATAATGGTCCAAAATAGTGAACCCATATTCTGTATGCTGCTAAGAGATAGCGACGAATAGGGTAGAGTGCCATCCATATTTTCGAATAAATTCTGAACTTCAGTCCATTGGTGGCATCAAGTTGAGTGCGCCCTTTGCGATAGAAACCCAAAAGGAAACCCTTGAGTTGGTCAACAGTGCAGCGTTCTACCCCTATGTTTCCATCCCCTCGCAAGGTTACTTGTGCGCCTTCCATTTTTATGATACGGTGGATGACATAAGTCCCTTTTTGTACTTCTGCCAAGACAACATCGCCCACTTTCCATGGACGTGGTGGCTTTCCTATCAATCCCTTGTCGCGTTCGTTTTCCAAAAAAGGGCGCATACTGTAGCCTCTTAGGTCGATAGTCACGGTATGTCCATCTTCAATGAGTTTGATAACTTCTGGAATAAAGGCACTGTTAGCAAGGAAGAGCTTCGTGGGTGATGTCTTTGGTTGTACGGATGGTTGCATGAAATTGGGACGAATAGCGGAGTTTGTCAAAATGGTTCACGCTCTTATTTTCGAGCAATGGCATGGTTGCATATCTCTGCTGCTTCCCTATTTGGAAGACAGTGCAGTGTATATATCGGTGTCAATTCGATGATACGTGTAACTGTGTTACATACATTATTATTGACATCTTTGTCCCACCGCATGCCAGAGCAGGAGGTGAGCAATATTGCAAACGCATTGATGGGCGAGAGGCGTTCGACGCTATTGGTCAAAGCTCTGTCGATTTGGGTGATTGCTCCCAGCTTGGCTTTGATGTTTCGATAACAAGGTGTCTTACCACTCCAAGGAGTTCCATAGATGAAAACTTCATCATCAATGATGCGTATGGCAGGATTGTCATCGTTCATCAGGTCACAACCTTTGAGATAGCGCAGCCACATGCTTACCTGTGTGCTCTTGCCTGTGCCACTTTTGGCAGTGAAGGCATAGCCATAGCCGTTTTGTCTCACCAATGACGCATGAATCAGTAAGGTGTTGTATTTGCTGGCTGCATAGGCAAAAGCCATCATGATGGCATTGTTGATGCCATATCTACGCATGTTGTAATGACCATTGAGGGCGCAATCGAAACGGTAGAACTGTTTATCTGTCTGTAACAGACAGCAGTCACGTTTATTCGTGTTCTTGATGATGTATTGATAGCCACCTCGCTTCAACTTTTCAACAATGGTGTCACCGTTGCCAGTCTCAAAGTTTCTTATCAGTTCTTTTTCCTCTTTCTTGGCAGCTTTCAACTCGTCATTCACATAAAGCTCAAGGAGTAGCGGTTGATCTGCAGGTGGCTTGGGACATTGAAACGGTAAATAAGAGGGAATCAGTTGGGGACTATTCTTCTGTGAACATTCAAAGTTGATGCTCAAATAGTGGTTGGCAATGCAATAATAATAGCTTTGATATTTCATCCGTCAAATGAGTGGTTGAGTGTGAAAGAAAGACGCAACGATGTCACTATCGTTTCGTGTCATCATCAAAGGTCGTGGGAAACTTGTAAAGTCTCCCTACTTCGTGGTTTGAGTTGCAGCTTTTCGTGCTGCTTCTTTGCGCTTACGCTTGGCTTCTTTCTTTGCCTTTTTTGCTTCTTTCATTTCGGCTTTCGCCTTTTGTTTAGCTATTTTTTCCCGATTCAAATCGCTTTCTTGTGGCATGATGCCTGTGTATAGAAAGTCTTGTAGCGGTATAAATTTGATTTGATACGTGCCTTTTTTCTCGTAACGCTTACGCATCTTTAGATATTTCTTCTCGATATTCTTTTGCTTTTTGGCAAAGATCGTGACGCAAGTAGGGTTGGCAATTCCTTTTGACTTCAAATAGTTCTGAAGTTGATAGGAGTAGTTTTCACGACTAAAGAGAAAATTAGATTTGCCAATATAGGCAGAGTCAACATATTGTATCTCTGTGAGATACACTGTAGAATCATTAAACGAAGTGGCAAATCCAAAGATGTGCGCCCCCATAGGGCGGTTGTCTGCATGACTATTCATTGCGAAAAGGGCGGCAATGAATAGTGGTAAGAGTTTTCTAATGTTCATTATTGTTGTTACGTTGAATGGGAGCGTGCCTCCTATCATTCCTCTTTTAGCAGTTTGTTGCATCGCTTGAGCGTGCCTGTCTGCCTCAAAAGTGTTGTTGTTATGATAAAGTTTTCTCGCAGGCTCCGTTACTTGATTATCCTTCTGTTACAGGATAGCACTGACCATCCTTATCTTCCTAAATACGATTTGAGTTGTTTGTTTTTTGTATTCTTACGAAGTTTTCGCAATGCCTTTTCCCTTATCTGCCTTACTCGTTCACGTGTGAGTCCGTAGCGGTCGCCAATTTCCTCGAGAGTCATCTCTGGTTGGTTGATGCCATAGAAGCATTCAATCACGTTACGTTCGCGTTCGTTCAGGGTATGCAGTGCATCCGCAATCTCTTTTCTAAGCGATTCCATCACCAACTCATTGTCCGCCATGGGGATATCGCTGTCTGGCAGAACGTCTATCAGACTGTTGTCGTCGCCATCCGAGAATGGGGCGTCTACTGAGACGTGCTTCCCATTGGCTTTCATTGCATCAATGACTTTGTCCTCTGGGATATCAATTCTTTCGGCAATTTCACTCGAATTGGGACGTCGCTCAAACTCTTGTTCAAATTTGTTTTGTAGCTGATTGATTTTGTTCACCGAGCCAACCTGATTGAGAGGCAGTCGGACGATGCGACTTTGCTCGGCAATGGCTTGCAAAATGCTTTGTCGAATCCACCAAACAGCGTAAGAGATGAATTTGAAACCTCGAGTCTCGTCGAACTTTTCTGCGGCTTTGATGAGCCCTAAGTTGCCTTCGTTGATGAGGTCGGGCAAGCTAAGACCTTGGTTCTGATATTGTTTGGCAACCGACACCACAAACCTCAGGTTGGCTTTTGTCAGTTTGTCAAGGGCTTTTCTATCGCCTTTTTTGATGCGCTGTGCCAACTCTATTTCTTCTTCGGTCGAGAGCAAGTCCTCACGTCCAATCTCTTGGAGATACTTGTCCAAGGCAGCACTCTCTCGGTTGGTAATGGATTTTGTGATTTTCAGTTGTCTCATTTTAGCCTGAACCAATTTGATGGTTGTTGCAAATGTAATGGTTTTTGTGTAACTGAACAAATTTTAGTCATAAAAAGTATGTTCCTCGCACACCAACCTTCTGCACTTGTCCTTTCTTTGTTTTTACCGTGTAATCTCACCAGCTATCGAACGGTTCATTTCTTGGCTAATGATTTGTGGGTCATCGTACTTCCCTTGCAGGTACATCAGTTTGGTAATGGCAGCCTCTACCGTACTGTCGTATCCGCTAATGACACCAGCATTTTTCAGTTGATAGCCTGTGTCGTAGCGCGTCATCTCTACATAACCCGAGATACATTGACTGATGTTCACCACGATGATGCCACGGTTGGAAGCTTCGTGAAGCAGTTGTGTGAGTCCGTTTCGTTGTGGGGCGTTCCCACTTCCATAGCTTCGCATGATGATGCCTCGCAAGGTGGGGACTTGCAGGATAGGTTTGAAGATTTCTTCTTCCAAGCCTGGGAACAACGAGAACACCATTACATGTGAATCGAGTTGTGTATGTGGCACCATTGGCTTTGAGAAGTCGGGCTTTAAGATGTGATGTTCTTGAAAATTGAAGTTCACTCCTGCATTGCACAAGTGAGGAAAGTTGAAGGACTCAAAAGCATCCAAACCATCGGCATTCTGCTTGGTACTTCGGTTGCCTCGTAGTAGTCTGCCGCTGAAGTATATGCACACCTCTGGTACCATGGCTGTTCCGTCTTCACGATGGGCTGATGCCAGTTCAAGGCTCGACAGCAGATTTTCTTTCCCATCCGTTCTTAGCTCACCGATGGGTAGCTGACTTCCTGTAAGAATGACAGGCTTGGTAAGGTTTTCAAGCATGAACGAAAGTGCCGACGCCGTGTACGACATCGTGTCTGTACCATGCAAAATCACGAAGCCGTCATACTTGTTGTAATTTTCGCTGATAATATTGACCAACTTTGCCCACATGGTAGGATCCATGTCACTGGAGTCGATGGGTGGGTCAAACTGATATATTCCTACATCGGTCTGTAGCAAATCAAACTCTGGCACGTTCTCTACGAGGTGACGAAAGTCGAGCGGTTCCAATGCGCCTGTCTGTGCGTTCTTGCCCATGCCAATAGTACCACCGGTGTAAATGAGCAATACTTTGTTTGTTCTCATATTCTTAGATTTATATTAGGTGTGTGTTATCGTTGCTCTAACAGCACCACATTTTCCACGTGTGGCGTGTGTGGAAACATATCCACTGGCTGCACCGCCTCTACTCGATACTGTTCGTTCAGCACTTCCAAGTCGCGCGCTTGCGTGGCAGGGTTACAGCTTACATAGACAATACGCTTGGGGGCAGCTCTCAAAATGGTTTGTATCACGTCAGGGTGCATCCCTGCTCGTGGTGGATCGGTGATGATGACGTCGGGTTTCCCATGCTGCTTCACGAACTCATCGGTCAGGATGTCCTTCATGTCTCCAGCATAAAACAAGGTGTTCTCAATGCCGTTGCACTTCGAGTTCGCCTTGGCATCGGCAATAGCATCCTCCACATATTCAATGCCAATCACCTGTTGGGCATGGCGTGCCACGAAGTTAGCTATCGTACCTGTACCGGTATACAAGTCGTACACCAACTCTTTTCCTGTGAGTTGCGCCAGTTGGCGTGCCACTTCATACAGGTGAAAAGCTTGCTGGGTATTGGTTTGGTAGAAACTTTTGGCTGCTACCTTGAACTGTAGCTTGTCCATCATCTCCGTGATGTGGTCTTTGCCTTTGAACACTTCTACCGTTTGGTCGCTGAAGGTGTCGTTGCATTTTTGGTTGTTCACATAGAGCAGCGATGTAATTTGCGGAAAACGGTCGCCGATGTGCTGCAACAAGTCGTGTGCTCGTTGCTCATCTCCTTGCTCTTGGAACTTGAATTGCACGAGCACCATCCACTCTCCAGTACTGGAATTGCGAATCATTATATCTCGCAAGAGGCCTGTCTGTTCCCTTACATCAAAAAAACTGATGCCATTGTTCAAGGCATAGTCGCGAATCTCATTTCTGATTTGGTTGCATAGGTCATCCATGAGCCAGCATTTCTCGATAGGATAAATCTTGTCGAAGGCACCCGTGATGTGGAAACCAATGGCGTTTTTGTGGTCAAGTTGTACACCACTGTTCACTTCTTCCTTGGTGAGCCACCGCTTGTTGGAACAACTAAACTCTAACTTGTTGCGGTATTCGTAGATTTTTTCAGACCCCAAGATAGGGCGAAAGTCGGGCAGTTCCACCTTTCCAATGCGTGTCAACTGGTCGTGTACTTGCTTTTGTTTTGCCTTAAGCTGGTCCTCATACGGCAAATTTTGCCATTTGCACCCGCCACAAATGCCAAAATGTTGGCACACGGGTTTTGCTCTACGCTCACTATATTTTATAAATCGCACCACCTCTGCTTCACAATAGTGATGCTTTTTCTTACGTACTTGCAGGTCGACAACATCGCCCGGAACGGCAAAGGGAACAAAGACCACCATGTCATCGACACGTGTCAGTGATTTGCCCTCAGCAGCTACATCTGTAATGGTTACTCCTTCGAGGATGGGTAATGGTTTCTTTTTTCTTGACATCTTGCTTTTTTGAACAGGTAAAATTACAGCAAATTCAGTAAATTACCAAACAATTGGGCAGGTTTCTATGCGAATGTGTAAGAAATGTGGAATGCGAGACACGGCTCCATCATTAAAGAGCGGTTGCTTAGGATGAAAAACCATCTTTATTCTTTGGTTTCAACCCTCCATCTAATGACATTTTATCCCTGAGCCGTTTCATGTTTTGCCAACCCAATTTTCATACCATCAAAGCGCTACTTTTTTTCTATTTTTGGTAAAAATATGCTCTTGCTTTTGTCCTATCATTTTACCAAAAAACGGTCATCTAAAATCTTCAAAATAGAAAAAATCAATAGGCA
>NZ_JRPQ01000060.1 GCF_000762405.1 Hoylesella timonensis S9-PR14
TTTTTGGTTCAAAATGTAAGTTCGTTCAGTCGTGTAGCTCGCTACACTCCTTCACTCTCTTGCATTTTGACCTCAAAAATAAGCTCAAAATCTAACAAAGCTAATTTATAGAACCAGCCTTAATCATTTCTTAAGCGTTCCTCAATGTATTTTTTTACTTTCTCCCATGAACCGCTGACAGCGATATAAGAGTACCATTGACGCAGGCTGGTTTGGAATTAGCAAAATAAACGTCGTTTTTTATGATTTCTGTTGCAAAAATACATAAATCCGTTAAAATCTACAAGATATGATGAGATTTTTTTATGATCACTACGGCTCGATCATTTGAAGAATCATTTTTTTACAACGAAAAACGCTATGTGTAAAATCGGTGGCACGTTGCACGGAAAGATAATAAATGCTGAATTTTCTTTACAAAGAGCCTCTCATAACTCGCATAAAAACAACCAACGGCAAAGTTGGTCGCAAATACGCGAATTTTGAGCGATGTTTGTAATCCATTGTTTTTGAAGATGTTATGCTTGCATCGTCTCTTTTCCTTCCTATTTTTACCACTTTTGAGCGATTGAAGCATTGAGATAAGCCTGCTATTTGCATGCTTTAATGCCGCTGAAGTATGTGAATAACACCTCTAAAGAGTGTTTCCAAGCGAGTGAAGTCAATGTTTCAGCTTGGAAAAACGCCTCATTTGTGAAAATCAGCCCATTTTTGTTGAGCATTTGCCTATTAAATTTTTCTATTTTGAAGATTTTAGATGGTCGTTTTTTGGTAAAATGATAGGACAAAAGCAGCCGAATTTCTTTACCAAAAATGGCAAAAAAAAATCATCTTTCTTCTATAAAAGAGTCGCATACTTGTATATATTCTTGCAAGAATATGTGGTATGCCATCAGGCTTTAATTATCACATTTCTACGCTCTTGCATGCGATAATATTTTGTTGTGTTGTGTGGATGTTCAAAAAAAAAATAAAAGCTAAACTAACGCGAAGAAAGAAAAAATGTACTTTTGCAGCATAAAATGGATAAAATACAACAAAGTTTAGTAACTGGCTTTATGAATATTTTTATTATCAATTAAATAATTACGCTTATGAAATTCAAAACTTTACACACCCTTTTGCTGATTATTGCCACTACGCTGTGGACAGGGCGCATCGACGCGCAACAACTCGAAATTGATAACAACGCTGTAAATATAGCTAATGATGCCACACTCACGGGGACATGGCTCAAATCGGGCAATGTAAGCTGGAACGCGGCGACCAAGACTCTCACACTGGACAACGCCAAAATCGAGAACGGCACAGGTTACTACACACTTTTGGTTAGCGGCTTGAACATTACCATCAAGCTGATTGGAAGCAGTGATATAAATGCCACCTCCATGGAGGCTGTCCGTCTCATGAACTCTAAGACCACCATCACTGGCGGCGGAGCTCTCAAGGTGAACGCAGGATTTACCGCCGTGTATCTACACCATGACGCCACGCTGGCCATTGACGGCTGCACCGTGGATATAGATGGCAGGTTGGAAGGTTGGAGCTTGGGTGACGAGGAAGACAAAAAGAACCACCTCGTGGTGAAAAATGCCACCCTGAAGGCCACGTCCGTCAGAAGGCTAAGCTCCATCACTCTCACAGCTTGCAAGATGCAGTCGCCCGATGGTGGCAAGATTGGCGAAGACGAGTTTGGTAAGTTCGTGGCCACGGCAGACGGCAGCGAAGCTCGAAGCATTGTCATTGTGCCAGACAAATCTACTTCCATAGCGCACACAAACGTTGAGAACGGCTGCGAGGTCAAAGCCATCTACTCCATGGACGGACACCTTCGGTCTACTCTTGGCAATGGCATTAACATTGTATGCACGAGCGATGGTAAGACCTTCAAGGTGTTCAAAAAGTAGCGGTCGCAAAATGCGTGTCGCCACAGCGACTGCTTCTGCCAACGATCACTTTTACTAAAGGGCGGTTCTATAAATTAGCTTTGTCAGATTGCGAGGCTGTTTTTGAGGTCAATTTGTTTGTGAGTGAAGGAGTATAGCGGGCTATACGACTGAACGAACAAACAAATTGAACCAAAAAGAGACCGCAAGATGACAAAACGCAAACTGTCCAACATACAAAAAACTTTACGGTGGTAATTTATAGAACCGCCCTAAAGTAAGTGTTGCATGCTACAGGTTAAACTTGACAAGATCAAGGTTGACCGATTGTGCCAATCATTATGATCCTCTGCACCTGTCATGTCGTACTTTCTGGCGGTAGATATGGTTTGTCCTCATATTACAACTGGCGCTTATCGGCATTGCCATTAATCTTTAAGAAAAAAAACATGCAGGAGGCAGTAAACATCCAATATTAGCCATCCTTCACACTAACAAATAACCCTTATGTGCCTGACCGCATATAAGGGTTATTATAAAAGATTTTTGAGTGAGAGGTACATTAAATTCTTTTCCAAGAACTTTAGTCAAGAAAAAGAATTTGATATTAGACTTCCTATAGGGATTCCCAAAAGTGAATTAGCTGAAATTCCCTACATACACAACTGTCTCGAGATGATAATTGTAATTGCTATTTCATCCAAAGTCGTTGGCTATTCTTGAAGCATATGATTAACAACCGAAAAAGCTCTTGAGCCTTCTCTTCATATCTGCCTTACACTCCTGCCACACCTTAAGGTTTTGAGCATACTCCTCTTCTAAGCGTTTCATCTTATCTTCCCGCTGCCACTTATTTTGAGACGTGTGCTTTCTGCCTTTCGTTGTCAATCCAACAATGATCCAAGTAATGATCAATAAGACAAATCCCAGTGTCGTCATATCTTACCTATTTATAATAGTACTCTTGCAAATTTACATAAAAACTGTGATTTTCACACCAATAGAACAAAGAAATAAAATTGGAGTTTGGAGGAAAGATAGAAAAATAATACTGAAATAAAAGTTATTTGCTGGATGAATAATAAGTCTAACGGAAGAAGATATACAAATGAGCAGCCACAGCCAACATATTTTCTTATTGAAAAAAGCGGAAACCCCTTTGATAGGACTTCCGCTTTGTGCGCTTCAAGATGGGCTTGAACCAACGACCCCCTGATTAACAGTCAGGTGCTCTAACCAACTGAGCTATTGAAGCATTTTGTGCAATTCGTATTCTTGATTGCGGATGCAAAGGTAGAACGTTTTTTTGAAACTTGCAAACTTTTTTGAAAAAAAATAATCGTTGTACCTTAAAATGGGCAAATTTTTCTAAATCAAAGCCTCATTATGAGGTTAAAATATTATCTTTGCTCATCATTAAATCATGTAGAATGAAAAAATTATTGACATCTCTCTTATTGGTAGTTATACTGCCCACACTTACTTATGGGCAGGAAGACAAGAATCACCTCTTTGAAACTGCGAAAAATTTAGAAATCTTCAATACAGTTTATAAGAATCTGGACTTGATGTACGTTGATACGCTTGATGCCAATGAAGTCATTGGCGATGGCATCAAGGGGATACTAAATCGGTTAGATCCGTATACAGAGTATTATCCAGCGAGTGAGACACAAGAGCTTAAACGCTTTATCTCTGGAAAATATGGCGGCATAGGAGCCTTGATACGCTATCATCTACAACTCAAAAATGCTGTTATTGACGAGCCTTATGCACAGATGCCAGCAGCCGAAGTGGGTCTAAAAAAGGGGGATATCATCCTTCAGATTGACGATACTACCATGGTTGGTAAAGATACGAAGTATGTGAGTGAGCACCTTCGAGGCGAGCCCGGTTCTACTTTCCTATTAAAGATAAAGCGACCTTCCACAGGAAAGATAATGACGTTCAAAGTAAAACGCCGCTCTATCCAAATGCCTGTCATTCCTTTTTATGGCATGTTAACCACAGATATTGGGTATATCAATCTTTACCAGTATTACGAAGATTGCGCCAAAGAGGTGCGTAAAGCTTTCATTGACCTGAAAAAGCAAGGCGCAAAAGGTATGATACTCGACTTGCGTGGCAACGGTGGCGGTTCTGAACAAGAAGCTGTCGACTTGGTGAACATCTTTGTACCGAAAGATGTCACCATCGTCACCAACAAAGGAAAGCTGAAACGTGCAAACCATGCCTTTAAGACACGCATGGAACCCGTAGATACAATCATGCCTTTGGTTGTCTTGGTAAACAACATGACAGCGAGTTCCAGTGAGATTACCAGTGGCAGTCTGCAAGATTTAGATCGAGCTGTCATTGTAGGAACCCGCACTTTCGGCAAAGGTTTGGTACAGATGACGGTGCAAGTTCCTTACAATGGCAACATGAAAGTGACCACCGCACATTATTATATACCCAGCGGTCGATGTATTCAAGCCATTAACTATAAACACAAGAAGGGGAAAACCCTCAACACTCAACTTCCTGATTCACTGACAAGGGTATTTTATACCAAAAATGGTCGTGAGGTGAGAGACGGTGGAGGCATTATGCCGGATGTAGAAATCAAGCCCGATACCATTGCGAATATTTCGGCATATTTGCAACATGGCGATAGTACTGAAACGATGTTCAACTACGTGATTGACTATATTGCCAAACACAAGACGATTGCACCCGCAAATCAATTCGAACTAACAGATGCTGAATTCAACGAATTTAAGCAGCAGGTTCTCAAAAATAAGTTTACTTATGACCCAGGAACCGAGAAGATGTTAAAGGAATTGGAAAAGATAGCTAAGTTTGAAGGATACTATGAAGATGCCAAACCAGAATTTGCAGCACTCAAGAAGAAACTGACTCATGATGTTGCAAAAGATTTGGAGTTGAACAAAAATGAGCTGAAACAAATCATATCGGCTGACATCCTAACAGCTTATTACTTCCAAGGCGGAGCCATTCAAAACGGCTTAAAGTACGACAAACAAACAAAAGAAGCCATACGACTGCTGAAAAACAAAGAAGAATATAACCAAATTCTATTAGGCGCTAAAAGTGTAACGAACAAAGGAACACAAAATAAGCACTAAGCGAAGAAGCAACAGACAGAAAGAAGTCCACTTCAAGAAACCAAAATTGTTCGAGACAGAGATGGTCAGAACAATTTTGGTGATTGATAATCAATTTATTACTGCTACTTCAAGAAGCGAAGTCGCTTGTCAAGAGGTTCAAAAGTTTTCTCTTGCGGCTCGGCTGCTGGTACACCAAATGGCATTTGAGCGCGCAATTTCCAATCAGGATGTATCTGAAACTCTTTCGCTACCACCTCATCTATCAACGGGTTATAATGTTGTATTGAGGCACCAAAACCAGCATCTTCGAGCGCTGTCCACAAGGTTAGCTGATGCATACCATTCGTTTGTTCGGACCAAATGGGAAAATTGTCAGCATACGAGGGAAACTTTTCTTGCAATCCACGCACTACCGATTGGTCTTCATAATACAAAATCGTGCCGTATCCGCTTTGGAATGAAGCGTTAATCTTTTGCTCTGTTTGCGCAAACTTCTCGGGAGCGATTCGCTCTCTTAATACGTCTTTTGTAAGTTCCCACACCTTTTGGTGATGCTCACCCAGTAGCACTACCAACCGAGTACTCTGACTATTAAAGGGTGAAGGAACATGCTTGATAGTACACTCAACTATCTCACGGATGGCGTCATCAGAGATTGGCGACTCATTTTTTAACGCATAATAACTACGACGATGCGCAATGGCATCCAAAAAAGTTCTACTCGTCTTCATTTTCATATTTGATTTTCTTCTTTAGAAAAAAGCCTTCCTTAAAATGTTATATCAGAAGTCTTTGTTACAAATATGCCATAAATTATTGAAAAATAGAAGTTTCTATCGTTGAAAAATGATAAAAAAGAGTAAAATGCGCCATTTCATTGCCTAATTGCAGATGCGCTTCGTGTGACAGATAGATGCTCACCCCACCATGTCATTTTATCTACTGGGGCGAACATAAAAGTAGCATAGCCAACATTCAGCTGCTTTCTCATCAAGTGTGGTCCTGTTGTGTGCCACTATTTTTACACGAAAGAAATAAAAATAAGGTAAGTATCTTTTTGCACTATCTGCTTTTTAGGGTAACTTTGCAGTGCATGAAACAGAAACTTCGCAACATCAGCCGCTTGAAGCTGATAGCTTTGGTCATCGCACTATTATTCGTCATTACGTGGGTGACATGGACTTGTTGGCCCGCCTCTGGACAACAAATGAAACGTGCAGTAGCTGTCATTGAAAGTAAGTCATGGTACGAAATTGTATGCGATGGCAAAAATGTCTTGTTTTTTGCGGACATCTCATCCGATTCGAGCTTGTATCGCCTTTCTGTTCATCGTGATTCTTCCACCCTAACAACCTACTCTACGGGAGTTTGGCTCAACCGATATGCCGTAATTCCATCGTGTCATGGTAGATTGGTCACTATCAAAATCAATGTCAACAAAGCTGTCGGCATCGATGCGTGTACGCTGATAAGAAAAGAACAAGCGAGAAATCAGCAGAGAATACGCCGCTTGCAGTCTCGACTGAAAGAACTCAATTACTATCTCCGCATACATAATGTGCATGACGAAGGATATAATACGGTGGCAGGATACACCGACGAAATAAAAAATAGGGCAGCACAAGCAAAAGCGCTATCAAGTATTTTTGATTCGATTCAGAAAAGTAAACAAATTCGCATCTTCCACAAAACGAGCTATACCGCCCACTACAACAACAGAAAAGGCGAACGCCAGCATGTCTACATGGTAGAAATCAACGCTTCAGCGAAACAGCAAACAGTGCTACTGCAAACAACAACGCAAACAACACCAACGGGTGCAGTTCCATTATCTATCATGCCGTGGAAGGCGAAAAGCAACGGAGATGCACTGGCAGTAGGTTATGGTGGGCTCGGCATACCAGAATTGGCAACAGAAAAAGCGCATTGCTGCATCATTTCAACCGTTCTCCACGACGGGCAACACGATTTACCAACAGTGCTGGCAGGTGCTGGTTCTCTAATTTTTAGTTCTGGCGGGCGTTTGATAGGCATCACACAAGGGAAACACGTCATTGACCGAACCCAATTACTCGACTTTTTCAGCAAGGAGGGAAAGCCATGAAATTCTACTTTCATTCATCGCTACCCACATTCGTAACGCTCCTCGTCCTTTCTCTTTGCATGTCTTGCAGCAGAATACACCCCGATGTACAAGTTGTTTCACAGCAGCGTGGCTATACTTACCGTGGCACATTGGTTAAAGGAAAATATGAGGGTTATGGTGAAATGCGCTATCATGGTCGTGTCGTGTATGCAGGGCAGTGGGTCGACGGCAAACGAGAAGGCAAAGGTGTTAGTTACGATAGCTGCGGTCAACGAATCGTTGGCTTATGGAAAGCAAACACCTTAATCCATGGTACTCGTACCGATTCTGATGGCGTATATACGGGGCAACTCAATCAGAAAGGGCAACCCGATGGCGCTGGCAGCTACACGTCTACCGATGAAACTTATTATCATGGCTATTGGTTGCAAGGCGAACGTAGCGGATTTGGCTTCGCCTCATCGCCTAAAAAGTTGCGTTTAGGCGAATGGAAAGCTGACCGCTATCTTGGAGAGCGACTGGTTTATACGGAGCAACGCATCTATGGCATCGATATTTCACGCCACCAACACGAAATAGGCAAAAAACATTACCCCATTTATTGGAATCAACTCCGCATTACTCATTTGGGAACAATTAGCAAGAAGCACATCCGTGGCACTGTGAGTTATCCCATATCGTTCTGTTACATCAAGTCAACAGAAGGTACAACGATACGAAACAGATATTATAAGGGCGATTATCGGGCTGCCAAAAGAAACGGAATCCACTGTGGTGCTTATCACTTCTTCTCTACCCTGACCAGTGGTAAGGCGCAAGCCAAGTACTTTTTGCGCAACACTCTCTTTCAAAAGGGAGACTTTCCTCCAGTCCTTGATGTGGAGCCTTATCCCAGTCAAATCGCTAAGATGGGCGGAGTAAAGGCGATGTTCAACGAGGTGAGAGCATGGCTACAATTAGTAGAAAAGCATGTAGGCGTAAAACCTATTTTATATATCAGTCAGATTTTTGTCAACAAATACCTGCCCGAAGCACCAGATCTTATGAAAAACTACAATGTTTGGATAGCACGTTATGGCGAATACAAACCTAACGTTCACTTGGTGATGTGGCAGCTAAGTCCTGACGGGAGAGTAAAAGGCATCAAAAGCGATGTTGATATCAATATTTTCAACGGCTATCAGGACAGCTTTGAAGAATTCTTGCGGAACGAACGCATCAAGTAATCTCATTATCGTTGATGCGTACATACTGCAACAAGCAACTGAATAACGAACAACACAAAGGAGACAAGAACATAACTTGTGCCTCCCTGCCATAATATGACTACGATTTCCCTGCTTAGTAAGTCAGTTGGAAATGCACTTTCAAAACAATGTTTTTGTCCTTTTATTTTACCAAAAATCGACCATCTAAAATCTTCAAAATAGAAAATTTTAATAGGCAAACGACCTGCAAAAATGAGCTGATTTTCACAAACGAGGCGTCTTTTTTAGCTGAAACATGGACCTAACGCTCTTGGAAACACTCAATAGAGGTGCTATTCACATACTTCAACGGCATTAAAGCATGCAAATAGCAGGCTTATCTCAATGCTTCAATCGCCAAAAAGTG
>NZ_JRPQ01000061.1 GCF_000762405.1 Hoylesella timonensis S9-PR14
TTTTTGGTTCAAAATGTAAGTTCGTTCAGTCGTGTAGCTCGCTACACTCCTTCACTCTCTTGCATTTTGACCTCAAAAATAAGCTCAAAATCTAACAAAGCTAATTTATAGAACCAGCCTTAATTCTTCTGAATGATTTCACCAGCCCCATGTGTTGATACTACTTTCAATCGCCCACTGGAGATACGACCCTTCTAAATTATTTCACCTGCACTCTCTTCGTGGGATTCTGTTCTTTGTTGCGAAGATTTGTTACCGTCACCACTGCTTGTGCTAAGTTCAGAAAGGCTTGTCCTGTCATCGTGTTCACATCAATAGCCGACGGTTCACCACCATCTCCATGCTCACAAATGCTTTGTACCAAAGGTATTTGTGCCAAGAGCGGCGTGTTCATCTCTGCAGCAAGCCTCTTACATCCTTCTTTTCCAAAGATATAATATTTGTTCTCTGGAAGTTCTGCAGGTGTAAACCAAGCCATATTTTCTACCAATCCTAAAATCGGAACATTCACCTTTTCATTACGATACATATCAATTCCCTTGCGCGCATCAGCTAAAGCAACGTCTTGTGGTGTACTCACTATCACTGCTCCTGTGATAGCAAGGGTTTGTAATAATGTGAGATGAATATCGCTCGTACCAGGTGGTGTATCTAAAATAAAATAATCAAGGTCTCCCCAATCAGCATCAGCAATCAATTGTTTTAAGGCATTTGAAGCCATTGCACCACGCCACAACGTTGCTGTGTCAGCATTTACAAAGAAACCAACACTTAAAAGTTTGACACCATATTTCTGTATAGGCTCTATCAACTGTCTTCCATCTTTCTCTACCGAATATACGTGTGCATCTTCTACCCCAAACATCTTTGGAACTGACGGACCAAAGATGTCTGCATCCAACAACCCAACTTTATATCCCAATTGTGCTAAGGCGATAGCCAAATTGGCAGAGACTGTGGACTTTCCCACTCCTCCTTTTCCAGAACTTACAGCTATAATATTTTTTACTTGTGGTAAAAGTTTATCAACCGTCGGGCGTGGGGTAGACTTAAATGCCGTTTTGATAGTCACCTCAACCTCTTTCGAAACGTGATAATGAATAGCAGCTTCAGCAGCCTTGAGCGTTGATTTCAGAAATGGGTCCGTCTCTCGAGGGAAAAGTAAAGTAAACTCCACTTTCATACCGTCAATTCTCACGTCATCTTCCAGCATTTCGCTGTCTATCAAGTTCTTTTTCGTACCAGCATACACTACCGTTGCCAGTGCGTCTGTAATCAGTTTAGGATATATGGTCATCATTATTTATATCAAATCATTCTATTATTTAACATGTTTATTTACCCACTGTCTTACCGCTTCGCTTGCTTCGGTGATAGCTGCGATAGTCGTCAAGAGGTATTTCTATATCGGGTTCTTTCAGCACACCATTTCGGGGAAGCTTAAACTTCAAGTACTTAATGTTTAATCCTCTTGCTATCCACATCGATTCGTAATAAGTCTGGATAGACAATATTTGCTTTGTCGCTTCATCCATATCTGTGGTATGATACAAATCGCCTGTACTTTGAACAATGGGCAACTGGTTGTTATCCACCATGGCAAGGGTATATGTAAAAAGAAAGTTGGAGTCTGTCTTCAGGTGTATCAATCCACCGTCTACCAAAAAGCATCGATATCGGTTCATAAAATACGTACTTGTGAGTCGCTTCCGCACGTTTTTCATTTGTGGATCTGAAAATGTGAGCCATATTTCCTGTACCTCGTCTGGACCGAAGAAACGATCTATCAGTTCGATGTTGGTACGCAGAAATGCCACATTCGCGAGTCCTTGTTCTATCGCTTGCTTGGCACCAGTCCACATACGTGCCCCCTTGATGTCAACTCCTATGAAGTTGATGTGGGGAAATAGTTTTGCCAATCCCACCGTATATTCGCCCTTTCCGCATCCCAGTTCCAACACTATCGGATGATTGTTCTTGAAATATTGGTCTCGCCAGTGCCCTTTCATTTCAAACGGCACTTGCTCTATCACTGAATGCGGATATTGGAAAACATTTTCAAACGTTTCCATCTCAGCAAATTTTGCTAATTTTCCTTTGCCCATATTGGTTATTGCTATACTGCAAAGGTAAGCAATTATTTATTTTCAGCCAAACGACTATTATGCTTATTGCGGTGCATCCTTTTAGACAGCAAACACATTTTTACAATGCACTGATTGGCTGCAATATATAAATTCGTTATACTTTGCCTTGTTCCCCCACGTAGACAAACCTGTGAAATCATTGCTTCAATTTCCAAGAGTCACGGAGTTGTAAAAAATAGGGTGGGTAACACCTCTCAAAAGCACATTTACAAGCCTAATCGTCTTGCGAAAGTATCTTCTTTATATCTTCGTCCACCTTGGTGAGTTTCGCTTTACACATCTTGATAAGTTGTTGGGCTTTCTTTAGTTCCGTGGTCAGTTCATCAATGTCCAACTCATCATTTTCCATGCGCTGCACAATACTTTCCAACTGTTGCACAGCCTCTTCGTAGTTCATTTCCTTTGCCATTTTTCTGTTCTGCTATATGATAAAAGCTATTACCATGCCGCCTTGCACGACACGACCCTCGACATGAGACACAGCGCACCATGTGATTTGCACAGTCTGATGTCCCTTCCAGTCCCATGGTTGATATGGCAAAAATACGAATAAAATCAGAAATAAGCACATTAGTAGTCATATATATAATGGTTAAGGCACAGCTCTTGTCGTTAAATAGCGCTTGATTTTTTTTATCCAATAGCAATCCAATCATTATCAGGTCACAGGTGGAGACACACATTTTTGTATCATCAAGAGAAACAATCTTGCGAGATTTGCAGACTTAAAACCCGCTCTTCAATTCTTTTTTAATCTTGATTTTAAGTGTTTATTGATGCTGAATTATCTTTACAAAGTGCCTCTCAAAACTCGCGTAAAAACATCCAACACCAAAGTTGGTCGCAAATACGCGAGTTATGCGAAAGTTTTATAACCTCTTGTTATTGAAGTTGTTACATTTAACCCTATTCTTTTTCTTCCTATTTTCACCACCTTTTGGCGATTAAAGCATTGAGATAAGCGTGCAATTTGCATGCTTTAAGGC
>NZ_JRPQ01000062.1 GCF_000762405.1 Hoylesella timonensis S9-PR14
AAACCTACCACCGAAAGGTGGTAAGGCGCCCATCGCCGAGCCTACACGTGAAGTACGCCGCCGAACCGCTGTTGCTCAATGTGGAGATGTGCGACTTCATCCATGACGGCAGCACGGTGAACCGCCCGAATAACGCACAGGAAATCTATCTGAAAGAGCTGGGCAGCGAAAGCCCGATGCTGGTGCGACTTATCATGAAGTCCATCCACAAACAGAACAAGCGCGAGGTGAAGCATATCGGCTGCAAGCGTTTCGGCATCCAGTATCTTCTCAAAGGCATCTACACGCACAACGGATTGCTCTATTTCCACACGGAGATAAAGAACCAGAGCAACGTGCCTTTCGATGTGGACTACATCACTTGGAAAATCGTGGACAAGAAGGTGGCGAAGCGTACCGCCGTGCAGGAGCAGATCATCCTGCCGCTCCGCGCGCAGAACTACGCCACCCTCGTGCCGGGCAAAAAGAGCGAGCGCACGGTCTTCACGATGGCGAAGTTCACCATCCCCGATGACAAGTGCCTCGTGGTGGAGCTGAACGAGAAGAACGGCGGCCGTCACCAGTCCTTCGTGATTGAGAACGAGGATTTGGTACGTGCGGGTACCATCAACGAACTTCAAGTGCGCTGACCATGAGAAAGTACATCGCAATAATCATCGCGTCGCTTGCCCTTTTTACAGGGCAGGCGCACGCCCAGCGGTGTCTGCCGAAGATGCAGGGCATCGAGGTGAGGGCGGACATGGCGGACGGCTTCAATCCCGGCGGCAAGGACGGCGGGTACAGTTTCGGGGCGGCTCTCTCCACTTACACGAAGAGGGGGAACAAGTGGGTGTTCGGTGGCGAATACCTCCTGAAAAACAATCCCTACAAGGATACCAAGATACCCGTGGCGCAGTTCACGGCGGAGGGCGGATATTACTTCAAGATACTGTCGGACGCCCGAAAAATCGTGTTCGTCTATGCCGGGGCTTCGGCTCTCGCCGGATATGAATCGGTGAATTGGGGGAATAAGGTGCTGCATGACGGCTCCACGCTGCACGACCGGGACGCCTTCATCTACGGCGGTGCGCTGACGCTCGATGTGGAGTGCTACGTGACAGACCGTATCGCCCTGCTTGCCAACCTGCGTGAGCGTTGCCTGTGGGGTGGCGACACGCGGAAGTTCCACACGCAGTTCGGGGTCGGCGTCAAGTTCATCATCAACTGACACGGGCATGGAACGGACGGAAATAGATGCTATCAGAAGGATGCCGCTTGCGGATTTTCTCGCACGGTTGGGGCATGAGCCTGTCAGAAGGAGCGGTAACGAGCTGTGGTATATCGCCCCGTACAGGGGCGAGCGCACCCCCTCTTTCCGTGTGAACGTGGCGAAACAGCTTTGGTACGACTTCGGTTTGGGCAAGGGCGGTGACATCTTCACGCTTGCCGGGGAGTTTCTGCAAAGCGATGACTTCATGAAGCAAGCGAAGTTCATAGCGGAAGCCGCCAATATGACGGTTGCCGGATGGGAAAAGCCCGCCTATCTCCCGAAGCCGACCGAACCTGTCTTTGAGGATGTGGAGGTCGCTCCGCTGTTTCGTTCACCGCTGACGGAGTATTTAGAGGAACGAGGCATACCAATCGGAGTAGCATCCCGCCACTGTTGCCGCCTGAACTACAGTGTGCGTGGAAAACGGTATTTCGCTGTCGGTTTCCTGAATATGGCAGGTGGATATGAAGTCCGAAGCCGATATTTCAAGGGGTGCATCCCGCCAAAAGATGTGTCTTTGGCAAGGACGAAGGAAATCCCGGCTGACGAGTGCCTCGTGTTTGAGGGCTTCATGGACTTTCTCTCCGCCGTGACGCTTGGCGTAACCGGTAACGCTGACTGCCTTGTACTGAACTCTGTCGCCAACGTGGAGAAGGCGGCGGGATTGCTGGACGGCTACGGGCGCATCGGATGCTTCCTTGACCGTGACGAAGCCGGACGGCGGACGCTTGACGCTCTTGCCAAACGGTATGGGGCGCATGTCGCCGACCGTTCCTCCCTCTATGGCGGTTGCAAGGACTTGAACGAGTATCTGCAACAGACAACGAAAAAACAGAAAAACAACCATCTAAAAATCGAAGAAAAATGAACATACTGAACAACAGAAACAAGAGAACAAATATCTTTAAGGTGGTGGCGTTATGCCTGATAGCCGCTGTGTCATTCACCATCGTGTCGTGCGATGACGACATGGACATCCAGCAGTCCTATCCCTTCACGGTGGAGGTCATGCCCGTGCCGAACAAGGTGACGAAGGGGCAGACGGTGGAAATCCGCTGTGAGCTGAAAAAGGAGGGCGACTTCGCTAACACGCTTTACACCATCCGCTATTTTCAGTTTGAGGGAGAAGGAAAGTTGAAAATGGATAACGGCATCACCTTCCTGCCTAACGACCGCTACCTGCTGGAGAACGAAAAGTTCCGCCTGTACTACACGGCGGAGGGCGAAGAGGCGCACAACTTTATTGTGGTGGTGGAGGACAACTTCGGCAACTCTTTCGAGTTGGAATTTGACTTCAACAACCGGAATGCAAAGGATGACGGTTTGACCATCGTTCCCATCGGCAACTTCAGCCCCTTGCTAAAATGATGCGTGTATTCATGACAATGCTCTGTTCGCTTCTGACGGTCTGTTTTGTGTCCGCACAGATCAGCCGCCAAGAGGGAACGGACGGGCAGGCGGCAATCTACCGGCTGTCTCTATTCGAGAGGGCGGTACGATGCACGAAGTATTTTGAGGGATGGCACTCGGAAAAGCACCACCCATACGTGGGTTGGGGTCACAAGATTTTGCCGGGCGAAAGGTACTCGGCACGAACCATGACGAAGCGGCAGGCGGACGCGCTCCTGCGGAAAGACCTGCGGAAGTTCTGCGCGATGTTCCGGCAGTTCGGGAAGGATAGTCTTTTACTTGCCACGCTTGCTTACAACGTGGGTCCATACCGGCTTTTGGGTAGCAAGACAATCCCTAAAAGCACCTTGATAAAGAAGCTGGAGGCTGGCGACAGGAACATCTACCGGGAGTATGTAGCCTTCTGCAACTACAAAGGAAAACGCCACGCCATGCTGCTCAAACGGAGAAAGGCGGAGTTTGCACTGCTGTATATCCCGTGACTGTAAATGAAAATCCGATGAAGCCGCCAACTTCATCGGATTTTCCGCTTTTCATACATTCGGGATTGTACCCGTATCTATCACGTCACCATCCCTGCAAAATTCGATGCTTCCGGGTGTAAATCCCATGCTCCCGATTGCGATGTGACGGATATAGTCCGCATACTCCCTACCTTGAAAATTCTTTCCCGTAAGGTTTTTGAAAATCATCTTTATGCTTATGCCGTCGTTGCCGTGCAAGATGATTTTTCCGTCCTGCCTGATTGTTTCCATAATAAAAACTTGTTTTTGTGAATAATATCGCAGATTGGCACAGAGGTTTCTTTGCTACTTTCTTTGTCCGCCATCATGCTCACCGAAAGAAAGTAGGGCGGCTCTCGCCGCCGCAACTCAAAAGCGTGTGTAAAGTCCCGTCACCATCGTGAATATTTCTTCCAGCATATCAAAATAGATGCCCTCGTGTACGGCAATGTACTTTTCCTTGCACTCGAAAGTCTTTTTGCTGAATGTCCTGCGGTAGAACCGCATATTGTAGAGGTCTGCCCCCGCATCATAGATGATGTCAAGGCGGTTGGCACTTGTCTTGTTCCGTGTAAGGCTCATCCGTAAGCCGTTGCCCATGTCGATGAAATCACGGCTACCCGTCATGGCGGTAAATCTTCTTCCGCCTATCTGCTGTAATATCGTCTGTGCTATCATTAACCGTTGTTTTTAGGGTTTTAAGTGTTGGCGGTGTCCGCACCGCCAACTTGTTCAAAATTCTCGCATCTCGGCAATGGGTGTCTGCCGTTGCAGCCACTCTTTCACACATTCCATATTATACTCGCTCGTGATGACTGCCGTATGGCTGTCGGTGGCGGTGAAACGTGTGCTTTCGTAATCATCTATCCACCCTTTGAGGGTGTCAGTTCCCCACGCTTGGGCATCGTCAAAGATACCGTCCAATGCCGTGATAGGTTCGCTGAATTTGACTATCAGCGTTTGATAGGTCGTGTTCATCGGTTGCCCTCCTTTCCCTGCTTTGCGTTCAGCCACTTGTCCCTTGCGGTTCGGCACTCGTCCAATGTGGTTTTTACACAAGCGAACAATTCTCCGTCCGTGTGGCGGTAGTCGTATTGCACAAGTGTCCGCCTGCGTCTGCCGATACCCGATTGGAAACGCTCGTATTTCTCCGTACCTGCTTCCGTGCAGGTACTTACTCCGTTGATGGTCATTCGTGTTGCCATAATGTTGCTTTTTAGATGGTTAAAAATGTACTGACAGAACTCTGTTCTTCATCACCATTTCGGGGTTGCTCGTGTAGCGTTGGTGCAGGTAGAAATGGTGTGAGCCGAAGCCGTAAAGGAAGAACTTGTCAAGTTCGTGCTTCTCGGCAAACTCCTTTACGCTCTTTCTCAATTCCCCCTCACTCGTTGTGAGAGTGAGGAGGTTTACAAATTCAAGGAACAATGCAGGGATTTTATCGTCCCACACACAAATCATGCTTTCAATTCTTACTTCCATATCAATGTTGTTTTAGGGTTGATGCTATGCCACTTTCATCCGCTCACGGATAAGGTTGGCGTTCTTATTCACAAGGTCTATGATGCGCTCGTGGTATTCGGTGTCTTGGTTGTACTTGCCGTGGCACTGCACCACCTTGAGTGTCCGCAAATCCACCTCTACGGTTTCAATTATCTCACCGCCAATCCTTGCCGAGAGTATGAGGGTGTCGGCTTTCTTGTAGTATTCACTGCCGAACACGCAGATGTTCTGTGCCTTGCCCTCGCTGTAATACTCGTCTATACTTTCAAGCACCTTGATGATTATTTCCTCGTCCGTGATTACCAATCCGAAGAATTTGGATTTGTTGGCGATGAAATCCTCCGCATCTTTTTCCCTTTGCAGTTGCCGCTGTTGCTCACGCTCACGCCTTTCAATCTCCCAGCGGCGGCGTTGCTCGGCTCGTTCCTTCTCGTGTATGGTTTCAATCTTTCGGGTTGCGTTGTCGTGTGCCGCCATGAAATCTTCGGGGCAGATGTTCTTCGGGTTGCGGAGGTCTTGACCGAGTTTGTTGAGCATACGCAGATAGTCGCACCACATGGAGAAGTTGTCTATCAGATACTTGTGACGCTTGGCAATCAGATATGATGCCCAGCATTCATCGGCAGTACGGGCATTGAAAAGAAAGTGTTTCATAACCTCAATCTCACCGCCTTTCATAAGGGTTTCAATTCTTGGGTCTGAAAGCAAGGCTTTGAAAAGACGCACGGGGGAAATGCCGTGGAAATCGCCCTTGAAGCCGTTGCGTCTGAGTTGGGGTAATACCCTCATTTTGGGATATGCACAGCTTCTTGCCACAACATCATCGTATAGGCTGTTGTGCGGTCTTATCTCCATCGCGCTGCACAATGCCCATACATCGCAGTAACAGAATGTGAAGCCACGGAGCAACGCCATGTCCGTAACCTTACCGTCGGGTGAAATCCAACGCTGCACAACCTCGTGGCAATAGAAGTGCATCGGCTCGCCTTTCCTGCTCTCGCATCTGACCTGCGCCACACGGATTACCTGATAGCCTTTGCAGGTGGTTATCACGCTGAAATACTGCGTTTCCTTGTAGATACGTTTGCGTGTGTCCTGCACTTTGAGTTCGGCATGGCATTTGGGGCAGGTGCAACCTTCAAGGGTGTCGCACAGTACGCTGTCGCTGTGCCACTCGTGACCGCAGTCGGAGCAGGTGATGTTCCCTTTCTTGGTGCGGTAGCCTATATGTTCAATGCAGTGGCGGTATGCCCATTCAATTTGTGTCGTTGATATGGGGCGGAGGTTGGCTGAAAGTCTTGCCACCTCTTTCTGTATCTTGGTCTTCGGTTTCATAAGCCTAAATCAAATAATGAGGGTTGGGGGTGGGTTTCTTTTCTCGCTGACGGTCTGTTGCGGTTCTGCAACTTGCGGAGTTCCTCCTCTTGGTATCTGCGGACTGCATTCTGACGTGCCTCCGCCTTTTCCTCTTCCGTGAGTTCCACAACATGGTTCACCACCACTTGGCAGTTCATAGGTTTGCCCACCTCTATCTCGTTTTCCTCATAGTAGTGGATGACTTGCCCGAATATCTCTCCGTCCGTGAAGCCGCTGCAACCGCTTTTCTGCACATAGTTCAGAATGTGGGTCACACACTCGTCTATGTTTTTGGCAGGGTTGCGGTACTTCTTCGCAAAGAGCGTATCTTCCTCCGCCCGCTGTTCCAGATACATTTGTATCGTTCTTTTGAAATGGTCTGTTCCTTTCATATCGCTGTCGTTTTTAGATTGTCTGTTTAAGTATCTCTCTCCAATAGGTCGGCTCTACCTCGCTGAGAAGGAAGTCCATGAAGTCCCTCCGTGCGTCCTTGTTCAGTTCGTGGTACAATCTTCGGAAAGTGCTAAAATTGCCGTTGATGTACGTTTCCACCATATACACGAAGATGTTGTCCACCTCGTAATATTTGCACTGCTGCGCTACCGTCTTGCAGTTTCTCTTTGCCATGTCGGTAAGGGTTAAAGGGTGAATAACCAAAGGATGAAGCCGAAGAAGGCAATGGTGAAAAGGATAGCCACGATTACACCTATCGCCACTCGGAACACTCCGTTTACAATCTCTCTGATGATGCCCCAAAGGATGCCGAACACCCCGAAGGCGGTGCGCATCATCAAGCCGCATATCGCCAACCCGATGTATTGCGCCACTTGTCTGAAATTTGCCGTTGCTGTCATATCTTCGCTGTTTTTGATTTTTTTGTTTTTTATGCGGATTCAAGAGCTGAGGGAGTTGAGTTTCAAACTATCTTATCTGCCTCTCGTTTATCCGACATTTTTTTTTATGCGTCTTTCTGTCGCATCGGTCGTTTTCGTTTCGGGTGCTTGAAAAGGTAGGGATTAGGGAATGCAAGGTTTTTCGGTCAAAATACTACCCGCAGGGCTGGAGATTTTTACCGAAAACAGGAGGCTTGACCTTGCTTTCCCGTCCAATCCCGGAATTACCTTTGCGCCCAGAACGGAAATGACTGCCTGATGCGGCTCACTGAAAGGCGCAAAAATGGAGGTAAACGAAAACAGAGGCTGATTGGGTAGAAAAAACTTCAGGGAAAAATCCGTAAAAAAGGAATCACCAAAAGGAAAAAGACATCACCGGAAGCGTGAAAAGGGCAAACCACTACAAAGGAAGTATGATTGTTTTCCGATCCGACAGGACTTGTCCAGCCGGGCGACAACAATCATTCTTCCCGGATTGCCCGCTGTGTGTGGCTACCTGTTTCATTCATGGGGCAGGCGGACACACTCTGCATTCACTTTCCGCTTCCGGCAAAAGGGACAGCGAAAAAAAAAATCATCTGAAAACCCGTAAAAGCACCTCTTGGCATAGGCGCAAAAGAAAGGGGCATTGCTTCATCTGTCTAAACATCGTTTAGGCGTGAGGCAATGCCCTTTTCTCCGGCTATGCGGTAGTTGGCACACGTTTGTTCCAAACTCGTTTTGGGCAATGGTGTGCCGACGGATAATACCGCTTTTACGGAAAAATCTTATGAATGAGGGGATAAAAATCTGGGAGTTTATATCAAAATCTCGGATTAAATAGCTACTTTTGCATACGAAGAGTTCTTTGAAGGTTACGCAACGCGCAGAAGGATAATGCAGTAGATAACTAACTAAATCGTAACCTATTACTATCAAGAGCGATTAACCAACGCTCATTTCCAATAAATTACACTCTTTTCGTAACTTCGTTCTACAAAGCTACAAATCTTCTCTCATATTTTGCCTTATTTTAGTAAGATATTTTTTCATACCTTCAGCATCTTTGTCATCAATCACCTGCAAAAGTTCTTTTAATTCCTCTCGTATCTGCGACACTTGGTCGTGTGTATAGGGGTTGAAAAGTATTTCTTGTAACAAGTAATCATCTTCGTTCAAAACCCCACGAGCTATCTGCATATGTCGCTTAAAGGTTGTCCCTGGCGCATCTTGATGCTTCATCACGGCAGCAAAGACAAAGGTGCTAACAAACGGAATGCTTAACGAATAAGCCACCGTTTGATCGTGTTCGTCAAAGGTATATTCGTAGATATTTAATCCTAATCCACGGTATAGCTCCTTAAAGAAGATGCGTCCCATATAGTCACCCTCACTAATAACAATCGCATTTTCTTGACTTAACTGGTGTAAATTGGCAAATGTGGGGCCAAACATAGGGTGAGTAGACACGTAAGGATGGGGAGTTGAGTCGTAAAATGCTTTTAATCCTGTCTTCACCGAACTAATATCACTCAAGATACATCCTGTTGGCAAATACGGCATCACCTCTTGGAAAGCAGCAATCGTGTACTTCACCGTAACGGCATTGATAACTAATTCGGGTTCAAAATCACGAATCTCCGCTAAAGAAGTAAACCGCTGACAGTTGTAAGTGAACCGCATACGCTGGGCATCTTTTTCATATACTGCTACTTGGTGGTCGAAACTCAGCAGGTCAATGAAGAAACTTCCCATCTTACCTGCACCCATTACTAATATTCGCATAGCTTGTTTTAATTCATAATTCTTAATTCATAATATAGTTGACAAGTTGACGAGTTTACAAGTTCACCAGTTGATAGTCTTATAAGCAATAAGTCTATTTACTTGTCTCCTCGTCAACTCGTCAACTCGTCAACTTGTCAACTTGTCAACTATATTATGAATTAATGATTTTCAGTTGTTGCCTCACGCTCTCTTGGTGTATCTCTTCAAAGATATTTGCCACACTCTCTGCCGACAGTCCATATTGTACACCTTGCTTTCCACGCTTTTCTAAGATTTCACTGTATCTATTTGATTGCAAAACAGTTAAATTATGTTCCTTCTTATACTGCCCTATTTCACGACAAATGCGAAGTCGTTTACTCAGCAAATTCATCAGTTGGTCGTCTAACTGGTCTATTTCTGCGCGCAAATTTTGCAAATCATCAGTTGTTGTATATTCATCTCGCACCACCAGCTTAGACAAGATGGCATCTAACTCCTCTGGAAGAACCTGCTGCTTTGCATCACTCCAAGCAGAATGAGGGTTGCAATGCGACTCAACAATCAGTCCTTCGAATCCCAAATCCATAGCTTGTTGGCAAAGTGGAGCTATCAGTTCACGCTTTCCACCCATATGACTGGGGTCGCAAATGATAGGAAGCTGCGGGATACGACGATGCAACTCAATGGGAATTTGCCACATAGGGAGATTGCGATACATAGATTTTTCATAACTTGAAAAACCACGATGTATGGCTGCTATTCGCTGAACGCCTGCCCTATTGAGACGTTCCATGGCTCCCATCCATAACTCCAAATCTGGATTTACAGGGTTTTTAACAAACACAGGGATATCTACTCCTTGCAGTGCATCAGCCAAAGCCTGCATAGCAAAGGGGTTAGTTGTCGTGCGAGCCCCTACCCACAGAAAATCTAATTCATATTTCAAGCATAATTCTACATGCTGTGGCGTAGCCACCTCGGTAGACACCAGCATGCCTGTCTCCTGCCTTACACGCCTCAACCATGACAAGGCTTCCTCTCCTTTTCCTTCGAAACAACCGGGTTTGGTGCGGGGTTTCCACACACCAGCCCTAAAATTATGGCATCCTTTCCTTTTCAATTGCCATGCTGTCTCCATGACCTGTTGCTCCGTTTCGGCACTACAAGGTCCCGCAATGACAAAAGGACGCTTTACATCGCTTTGTAAATTGAGTGGTAATAAGTCTAATTCCATTTCATTTTTCTATTTTCTATCACCTTTGACACAATGGCAAAGGTAAATATTTTATCCATATAAATATTTCTAATTGCTCGTTTTGTTCAAATTCTCCTATTGATTTTGAAGACTTTGTTACATCATAAACGTTTACCATGCCATTGCCTGAAGTCGCATCAAAGCTTCGTTCATCTTTGTTTCTTTGGCACAAAGTGATATTCGGATATAACGTTTTCCGTTGCTACCAAATATAAATCCTGGGGTGATAAAAACGTTCGACTTATGCAATACACGTTCGGTGAGTTGCTCGGCATCCTCATATTTGGCAGGAATACGCCCCCATAAAAACATCCCTACCTGTGCATGATCGTATCTACAGCCCAAGACTTGCATTATCTTCTCGGCTATCTTGCGACGCTCTTTGTACACCTTCACATTATTTATATAATGCCACATTTCGTCATTGGTGTTGTATGCCTCAGCTGCAGCCAACTGAATACCGCGAAAGGTGCCACTGTCTATGTTGCTTTTTATCTTGAGAATCCACGAAATATATGTTGCATTCGATGCGCACAAGCCCACTCTCCACCCTGGCATATTAAAGCTTTTCGACATAGAGTTGAACTCTATGCAGCAATTTTTGGCTCCCTCTACTTGCATGATTGACAATGGACGGTCGTTGAGTATGAACGAATAAGGATTGTCATTGACAATCACAATATTGTGTTTTTGCGCAAATGTCACTAATTTCTCATACGTCTCCAATTGCGCATTGCCGCCCGTAGGCATGTGAGGATAATTGGTCCACATCAGTCGAACCTTTGTCAAATCCATTTGTTCTAACTCATCAAAGTCGGGCTGCCATGCGTTCTCCTCTCGCAAGTCATAATTGAGTACCTGTACTCCCAACAATTTACTCAGCGAAGTATAAGTAGGATATCCTGGATTGGGAACCAATACGGCATCACCCGGATTACAAAAAGCCAGCGTGACGTGCAAGATACCTTCCTTACTACCAATAAGCGGCTGTATTTCGGTTTGTGGGTTGAGCCTCACCCCATACCACTTTTCGTAAAATCGTGCCATGGCTTGGCGCAATTCTGGCGTACCACAGGTGGGTTGATAGCCATGTGTAGAAACGTCGTTGGCTACTTCGCAGAGCTTTTGAACCGTTTGATGAGATGGCGGCATATCAGGACTACCTATGGCAAGTGAGATAATATCGTTTCCCGAGGCTTGTAGCTGTGCCACTTCTTTCAGTTTCTTACTGAAATAATATTCTTGTATTTGGTTCACACGCTGTGCAGGTTGAATGTTCATTTTGTTGTTGATTTTATAGTTAGACCACGAACTTATCGTTCAAACTTCATCATCTTTGCCCTTTCAACCTCATGGTGACAGGAAGAATTGTGTTGTTTTCTCTTCATCTCCTTATCTGTTCTATGAGGCATTACAAGCGAAAGCCCCGCTTTCACATATCGTGAAGCGGGGCTTTCATGGGATTATTTTTTTGAATTGACTATGGCACACAAACTTCCGCTTCACAAGTATTTGTAAAGTAAAGATAGAAGTAATAGAAAGATGCGTACACGTAGTTCAACATATTTTGTTCTCTTTTTAATTGCTTGCAAATGTATAATATTATTTTGTAACTCACAAACATTTTGCTCGAAAAATAAGAAAACAACAGACAAAAAGATGCTTTTAGTGCATTCGCACTATCAAATATCAAAACTTCGTAACCTTAGTTGGCGTCTTCTTGACAATATTCTTCTGTGCTTTTTGATTGACTTCCGAGTAGTGAGCGAAAGATATTGATACCTTTATAACTTTAATAGTTGCTGATAGACGGATGTTGTTAGGACATCTGTACGTTCCCATTTTGGCCATTCAGCAACCGAGCGTACAAAGTCGTGTCCCACCTTTTTAGATTGACCATAAGTAAACTTGGCATTGATATATCCTTCATCGCCATCACGAGCAATAACGAAACAGTGCAAAGTCTTTCGATAGCCCACTATTTCATCGTCCTTCTCTATCTTTTCTAAAGTCCAATCTTTCTGTGGAATAGCAACGGACAGGATGTTTGCCTTGGGATATTTTTGTCGAAACAGTTTGGTACACTGCGTGCGAAACTCCAATGCCGAATCGCCTTTATACATATCGGTGCTGTACAAGGGCATATAGTAAGAACCATTTACCCGCAGCAAATCTGCCTTACTGTACAGACGATCATCGAACCCGATAGCATCGCCGAGTTCATGACCTGCTTGTTCCAACTCTTTTTTGGTTTGTTTCACGAACTTGGAGACCTTTTCTTCAAAGGTCTTTTTCTTTTTATTTGGTTGCTGTGCAGACATATTCAAAGTGGCTCCTAACAACAAGAAAGCCAAAAAAATGGTTGTTTTTTTCATTGTCATCTCTTCTTTTTTATGCTGACAAAAATAGTACAAAACAGCAAAGAAGCAAAAAAATAATTGATAATTAAAATAAAATTACCCTTAAAAGTTTTGTTGTATAGGCACAATCATCTATCTTTGCTCACCATGAAGAAGTGGTATATTCTCCCCTTGATAGTGCTATTTTGCATGCCTATAGGTGCGCAAGAAAACAAGAAGCAGTTACTGTCGAAAACCGAAAAGACCGACACTGTAACCTTTGTCCAACCACATACTGCTGGCGCATCAGCCCAACCGCTGATGAATGGCTATCTGCCAGCATTGCCAGCCACAGACAGCGACTCACTTCATTTGCCAACACTCAACCTACAAGGGCAGGTGATGGCCAGCTATTGGTATCCCTATTACGGTACTGGCTGGTATGGTTGGGACTTGCATCAAGGGCTAAACGTGAATTTAGGGGTTTCTGTTTTCGGGTTTATTGGTAAGAATACACCGAGCGGAGCAGGCTTTACACAAAATGTATCGGCAATGTATGCCATGCCGTTGAACAAGAATTTATCACTGGCAGTGGGTGGCTATCTCAATCGTCTCAGGTGGAGTCACCAATCATATCATGATGCAGGACTCTCTGCCGTGTTGGGTTATCGCTTCAACGAACGGTGGGAAGCCTATCTCTATGGTCAAAAGTCACTGTATCAAAACATGCCCATATTCCGCCCTCTCTACGACATGACGTCAATGGGCGACCGCTTGGGAGCGGCTGTGAAATATCATTTCAATCCTTCGTTCAGCATACAATTGTCGGTAGAACGTGGATGGATGCCCAACAATCGTCATACATACTTTGACCAATATAATTATCCTGTGCCAAAATAATTCGCAAAAGCTTAAAAATACTTCTACTTCTTGTACTTTAATCGTAAGCTATTCAGCACCACACTTACACTTGAAAATGCCATTAAAACACTTGCCCACATGGGGGTAATCTGAAAGTTAATGCCAAAGATGTACAACACTCCTGCCGCTAACGGAATGCAACTCAGGTTATAAACAAACGCCCAAAACAAGTTCTGCCATATCATCTGTACCGTTTGTTTGCTCAAACGTATGGCTTGCGGTATGCGCCTAAGATCATCACTCATCAAGGTCACTTGTGCTACATCCATTGCCACATCGGTTCCTTTACCCATTGCGATACTCACATCTGCCAATGCCAAAGCTTGCGTGTCATTGATGCCATCGCCCACCATGGCTACCTTTTTGCCCTCATTCTGCAACTGGCGCACCAAATTCTCTTTATCTTGGGGTAGCACTTTACTATAAAAATGCGATATACCTGCACGCTCTGCCCAATATTTTACAGTATCGTGACGGTCGCCACTCATCATATATACTGCTATATTCTCTTGCTTTTGCAATATTTCCATGGCTTCACGAGCATGCGGTTTCAAGGTCTCTCGTGCCTCGAAAGATAAATCATCTGCCTCTGTAAAGTCTATTTGCTGGTTGGGAATAGTGAGTGTACCTGTCTTATCCACAACCATGGCATCTACCCTTCGCAAGGCTTCTAAGGCTGTAGCATCCTTGATGAGCACATTCATTTGTGCTGCCTTGCCCATTCCCACCATCAGTGCGGTAGGTGTTGCCAAGCCCATAGCACAGGGACAAGCAATGACTAATACCGAAATGGCAGACAGTATAGCATGCGGCAACAATGCGTTGCCACCTACAACCCACCACAAAACAAACGTAAGCAAAGCCAACAACAGCACTACAGGAACAAACACCAGTGCCACCTTGTCTACAATACGCTGCACGGGGGCTTTGCTTGCCTGAGCCTGTTGCACCATTTGTATGATTTGTGCCAATGCTGTATGCTCACCCACCTGACGAGCTTTGAACTGAAACTTGCCTTGCGAGACCACTGTTCCTGCCAAGACGTCTCCGCCTTCACACTTCAATACTGGCGTTGGTTCGCCTGTTATCATACTTTCATCCACATATACACCAGTGCTGTGCATGAAACTTGTTGCCGATGTTACAATGCCATCTACTGGTATCTTCTCTCCTGCACGCACTTCTACCGTATCACCTATTTTAATGGTGGCAAGTGGAACCTCTTGTATGCTGTCTCCCTGAACCAAATGTGCCGTCTTTGGAGAGAGTCCCATCAGCTGCCGTATACTGCTTGCAGCACTGTTTCGAGCCTTTTCCTCCAACAATCTTCCTGTCAAAACAAAGGTGATAATCATCACCGAAGCATCAAAATAGGTGTGGCATTCGATGCCTCGACTGCCCCAAACCTGCTCGCCGACAAAAGTATTGAACACACTAAACAAGAATGCAATGCCCGTAGAAAGTGCCACCAACGTATCCATATTGGCAGAACGATGTACCAACTGTCGCCATGCGTTGATGAAAAAGGCTCGTCCACAACATAAGAAATTGGCAAGAGCCAAGAGCAACGCCACTTGATTAACGATATTTTTCGCCCCTAAATCAATCCACCTCATCGATACAGCCATGCACAACACGGCAAAAACCCAAGAGAGAATGACCTTTCGCCTCAACAGACTGTATTCATTCTGCTCTATTGCTTCCACAGATTGTTCTTCGTCTATCACGAGATCATAACCTATGTTATTGATGGCACGTTTCATCTCTTCGGGCGAAATCACATGCTCATCATAGTCTACCAAGGCACTTCTACCGGGCAAACTCACTGCTGCCGAGTGTACACCTTGCAAGGAATTGAGCGTTCGCTCCACATGCGCAGAACAAGCTGCACATGCCATTCCCACTACTGGAATTGTTTTCTTCACCATGTTGTGTTAAATAGTTGACGAGTTACTGAATTAAAGAGTTGACAAGTTGGCAAGCTAAATGTGTAAAGAGTTATTACACTTGGAAGTCGTAGCCTGCCTCATCTACTGCCTTCTTCATCTCCTTTGGACTTATTAACTCCTCATCATAAGCCACCTCGGCAGTGTGATGCGCCAAATCAACCTTTGCTGACTCAACTCCTATTAAACACGACAAACGCTTTTCTACCATAGACTTGCAATGCTCGCAAGCCATTCCGTTGATTGTAAATGTTTTCTTTTCCATTATTCTCTATTGTATTATCAATAAATATCATTAACGCCCAAACCCACAAAATAGGTGGTATTGTGGTGCAAAACAGACTGTATTGTACTCCAAAATAGACTGTTTTACAATGAAAAACAGACTGTTTTGCTCACACGGGGACTTATTCTTTTACCACAAACATCATGCCATACCCATGCAATGTTGTCAAGCTGTCTGATGGTTAGCATCGTTCTTCTGCGCCTGCGCCAACTCCCTAAACGTAGCATACAGCAATGGCAATGTAATGAGTAGCGAGCAAATATCGCTACAAGCCTGACTCATCATCACGCCCTGCAAACCTAAAAATTGAGGTAATATTACTACCAAAGGAATGAAGAAAAGACCACTGCGCGAGGCAGCCAGCAGGTTGGCACGGAACGTCTTACGAATGGTTTGCATCAACATATTGGACATAAGGAAAAACGCCATGGCGGGCAACGACACCAATTGCCAGCGTAAGGCTTTCGTCCCAATATTGATGACTTCAGCATCGTTCCTAAACAGCTCCACAATACCATCGGAAAACACCCATCCTAACACACTACAAGCCAACAAGAAACAGGTTCCAACCTGCACACTGAACCAAAAACCACGTCGAACACGGCTATATAGGTGTGCTCCATAGTTGAATCCGCAAAACGGTTGGAACCCATGTCCTAATCCAATGACTGATGCCATGACAATCATGGTAAATCGATTGGCAATAGACATGGCTGCAACAGCTGCATCGCCATATTGGGCAGCAGCTACGTTTAACAAGATACTGGCAACACTGGTGAGCCCTTGACGCGACAAAGAAGGTGTACCACCCGCTAAAATTTCCTTGACATAAACCCAAGAGAACGAAAAGTAACGAAAGCTGATGCGCATACTACCGCCATAACGAGTCATGTACAGCAATACCAAGAAACTGACCAACTGTCCCAGCACCGTTGCCAAAGCTGCCCCCGTGATACCCCAATCAAACAGAAAAATAAAGATAGGGTTCAGTCCTACATTGATAATAGCCCCCGAAACGATACCCCACATGGCAAACGATGCATTGCCTTGAAAGCGCATTTGATTGTTAAGACACAACGAACCTGTCATCAAAGGGGCACCTAACAAGATGATGCCTAAGTATCGTTTGGTATAAGGAAGGATAGTAGGAGTACTGCCCAGCCACACCGACAGCGGCTCTAAGAATAGCAAGCCTACCACCATGATGACCAAGCCCGAAGCAATGGCATAGGCAAAAGCAGTTGACGCCATGATTTGGGCATGATGCCGTCGTTGCGCTCCCAACTCGCGAGCCATGTAATTGCCAGACCCATTGCCAAAAAAGAAGCTGAATGCCTGGATAACGAACATCACAGAGAACACAATGCCCACAGCTGCAACCGCCTGTGTGTTAATCTTTCCTACAAAATAGGTATCGGCAACGTTGTACAAACTCGTCACCAACATGCTGGCAATGGTAGGTACTGCCATGGTAAGAATGACACGTCGAATGGATCCTTGCGTCAGGAAAGTATAATTGTCTCTACGCTGTAGCATACGATATTCACAAATTTTGGTGAGCAGTGGACGATGAAAAAGACACGTCCCTGCTCCTACTTTGTCACCCCAGCATCATGCTTTGGTAACACAGACACGGTTGCGATAGGGACACAACCACCCCCATGGTTAGGATAAGGATTCTTTTCGGTCGGGATTGCGACTGATAGTGAATCCATTAGCTTGGTGAGTAGCCAGTACCAACACTTCGGCTATCTGCACATGTTGAGGAGCTTGAGCGGCATAAAGTACCACATCAGCAATATCCTCACCAGTGAGTGGCTGGATGCCCTCATACACATGATGTGCTCGGTCTTGATTACCATGAAAGCGAGTAACGCTGAAATTGGTTTGTACCAATCCCGGTTTGACGGTTGTCACCCTCACAGCAGTATTTACAAGATCCACTCTCAGTCCATCGCTTAAAGCCTTGACAGCGGCTTTGGTGGCACAATACACATTGCCGTTGGCATAAGCAACATCTCCAGCCACAGAACCTATGTTGATAACATGCCCACGATTGCGAGCCACCATACCTGGCACAATCAATCTGGTCATCGTGAGTAATCCCTTAATATTAGTGTCTATCATCGTGTCCCAATCATCAAAACTCCCCTCATATTCGGGTTCCAATCCTAATGCCAACCCAGCATTATTGACCAAGACATCAATGTTACGCCACTTTTCGTCAAGCGATTCTACGGCTTTGGAAGCCTCCTCGCGATGACGAACATCAAAACAAAGACATAAAACTTGAATAGGGAAGGCTGCTAACTCTTGTTTGAGCGCGTCTAAACGCTCTTGTTTGCGACCTGTTAGAATGAGATGATAACCACTCTTAGCAAATGCGAAGGCACAAGCCTGACCGATACCGCTGGTAGCTCCTGTAATAAATGCAATCATAGAAATAGATTTTGAAAAGCCCTCCCCTGTTGAGCGAAATGAATTGCGAACAGAGTAGGGCTTGTAAGTTGTAAGATTTATTTGTGTTCTAATAAGATTTGTACGATACGTTCGGCACTCCGTCCATCCCATCTATCAGGTATGGAACTCTTTTTCCAATCTCCTGCCACCATCTGGTCCATGGCTTTCGACAAGAGCGCAGTATCCTCGCCCACCAAGACATTAGAACCTTCCTTCACGGTCTCAATATGCTCGGTGTACCGATTGAGCGTGATGCAGGGCACACCATGAAACGTTGCCTCTTCTGCCACATTACCACTGTCGGTAATAATGCCGCAAGCATGGGCTGTGAGATAGCCAAATTGTAAATATGTAAGGGGTTCTATCAATTGAAAGGCTGGGTAATCGTCACCAATAAGTCGCCTAACGACCTGCGCTGCACGACCACGTAAGGGAGCTATAATCTTTCTGCCACCACTTCTATCGCCTATCACTCGGAGTAATGAGCGTAGCAATTTTTCATTGGACAGCAATGCCTTTCTATTCAATGTAAAAACGAGATACGAACCATCTTCGATATTTAACTGACTAAGGATTGTAGGGCGTTGTAAACGATTGCGGTTGTAACGAAGGGTATCCATAAGGATATTACCCACTAAATAAATCTTCGATTGCTCCGCTCCTTCACGAGTGGCGGTACTGTTGCTCTTCATTCCAGCGGTAAACAGCAAATCACTAAGCCCGTCAATGACCAACCTATTGATTTCCTTCGGCATGTTGATGTCAAAACTTCGGGTGCCTGCCACCAAGTGAGCCAATGTAATACCCTGCTTTTTGGTAACGATGGCAGCTGCTAATGTCGAGGCTAAATCGTCCACAACAATAACAACATCGGTGGGATGACTTTGCAAATAATGCTCGAAACCTGCCATGACGCATCCTGTAAGCTCGTTGAGATTGTCACAATCTACACCTAAATAAGTATCAGGACGTGGCATTTGCAAATCGTCGAAGAGTGAGTTTTCCAGTGTAGGGTCGTCCTCCCTACCCGCATAAACCAATTGGTAAGTAATATCCCTACCCTCATTAGCTGCTTTGTTGATAGCCCTTATAATAGGTGCCACTTTGATGAAATTGGGGCGTGCCCCTGTTACGATACAGATATTCATTGCAATATTTTTCTACAAAGTTAGACTTTAATTTGCTCACTTGCAACGGATAACACAAAAAAAACTTGAAATTTGCCTTTGAAAATATGAACAATACCGCCATTGCTAACTCACATTTTCCTTGCCACAGCTGTAAGTTTCAATGCTTTGTTCTCCCTATTTTTTCACAAATTCCCATGGCTACGTCATTACATCACCCCTTGGCAGCATCAAATACAGGCTCATCAAAATCAATGAACCTATATTTCTTAATGAGCAACGGCAAGACTTTCCCTGTTTGTCTTTCACCACTTAAAATAATTGAGGTAAACCAAAGACTTCTTTACTTCCCTATGGATATGCTCTTGGCTGTTTAGATGTTGGAGCAAAGCGAACTACTCTGCCGAGATGTGCGTAGTGCAGAAATCAACATTATAGATGATGTACCCGTATTATTGCCAAGAGCAATGCGCAACATCATCTGTTTCAAGCTTTCCCACCTATATTCGCTATGCGGACGAATCATTATTAAAAAGATGTGGCAGAGTGACGAACGATGAGCCTATCATCTGTATCACTCTGCCAAATTATCTTATTCTCAATGTTACAAAGACACGATATTCGCTGTATGGAAGAAGCTACTGGGTTTGCTTATTTTCGCTTTATCCCACATTGATTTATCGGAAACAACATTGAATCTCTATTCTGTCTTGAACAAATCCTTAATGCCTCCTATGCTTCCGAGCAAGTTGGTAGCCTCGTAAGGCAAGTAGACTGTCTTGGATTGGTTACCAGACGCCAACTCTTGCATCATGGCAATGTACTTCTGTGCCAAGAGGTAATTAGCAGGATTGGTACTCTGCCCCACTGCCTCAGTAATCTTCTGAATGGCAATCGCTTCTGCCTCTGCCTTACGAATGCGTGCTGTTGCCTCACCTTCGGCATAAAGAATCGCCTGCTGTTTGGTAGCCTCGGCACGGTTGATAGTGCTGGTCTTCTCACCTTCGGATTGCAGAATGGCAGCTTGCTTCTCGCCCTCGCTGGTCAGAATGGTAGCTCGTTTGTTACGCTCTGCCTGCATCTGTTTCTCCATCGCCTGCAACACACTCTCGGGAGGTGTGATGTCTTGCAATTCAACACGGTTCACCTTGATACCCCATTTATTAGTGGCATCATCGAGAACGGCACGAAGTTTGGTGTTAATTGTGTCGCGCGAGGTAAGCGTTTGGTCCAATTCAAGTTCACCAATAATGTTACGCAAGGTTGTTTGCGTCAGCTTTTCTATGGCGTTGGGCAGGTTGTTGATTTCGTAAACTGCTTTGAATGGGTCGACAATTTGGAAATACAGCAATGCATTGATTTGCATTTGGATGTTGTCTTTGGTAATCACATTCTGCTTGTCAAAATCATATACCTGCTCACGAAGGTCGATACTGGTACTATAAATGTATCTTCCTCGAGTCATGGTGACTATCGTTTTGGCACGATCGATAAAGGGGATGATGACATTAATGCCTGGACTTAGGGTGGCATAATACTTTCCGAGACGTTCCACAATTTTGGTTTCAGACTGTGGAATGATGATAATTGCTTGCTTGACAAAGATTAACGCCAAGACTACAATTGCTACTAATACGTAAGTTGCTATCATAATTTATTGCTTTGATTAATATTGTACGATTTTTACAGGCAAGGTTCCACTGTAACAATGATGCTATCCATCTTGATGACACGGACACGTTCTCCTGGTTCAATTTGTGACAAATCACTGCTGACGGCTTTCCACACATCACCGTCTATTTGGACATATCCGCTGCCATTGGCATGGATAGTCTCGACAACTGTCCCCTTCCTGCCAATGAGTGCCTCGGCATTGCTGACTCGAGTCTCACCCGAAGCATGTAAAGCATGTAACAATGGAGGACGAATGAAAACGATGCTGAGAACAGAACCGACAGCAAAAATAATGACCTGAAGCCATATCGGCAAGTCAACCAGTGCGCTAATCATGGCGACAAGAGCCCCCAAAGCAAAACAAGTGACAAAGAAATCGCCCGATCCCAGTTCGATAATCAAGCACAGCATGGTAATGATAATCCAGACCAGCCATAAATGTTGCGACAAATATTCAAACATTGGTTTAAGGATTTGAAATACTATAAAAATTGAAGAGATAAGTCATACCTTGAGTAAGTAAAAACTTCCAACATGAGGAAATGATTGCTCTCTTGACAAAGATAATTATTTTGATTGGACAGTGCAAGAAATTTTTCCATTTTTTACGATATCTTTCTTACAAAAAATCGCTAAAACTTCGGGGGAAGTGCTATTCGTTGGCTGTATCTTTTCTAAAAGAGAACGCTTAAATTTTGAAATAACATGACAAAAAGTGCACTTTTTGAGTTGACTGTGGGTAAATAATTAGAAATGTGTGAAAGGTTCATGAAACTAAAAAACTATGGCAGATGATGAAGTCTACCATAGTTAAATATAACGGTTACGCATGGAACGTTGATTCAAGACTCGCCACCTTGCGAATCCATGAAATATAGATGCGTATTATTGAGCATTCTTATACAAGTCGGAAACAGAAACAGACTTCACGTTCGAGTTAGACTGTGATTTAAATCTTTGTTTTGTACTTTTTTTTAAGACAGGTGCAGCGGTCTTGCCATGACCATGATAATAAGTCAAGGCTGTAGGCATCTCACGCTCTAAAGCTGCAATACGCTTACTGTCAGAGGGGTGCGAACTGAACATGTCACTATGTGCTTGCTGTCCTGAAGACATCCGTTTCCAAAATGGAATGGCTTCACGAGGATCATAACCCGCCATAGCTGCAAAGATAATTCCCATCTTGTCGGCTTCCATTTCATGCGCACGAGAATATTTCAAGCTTCTGAATTGCAAGCCCTGTTGTGCTACTATTTGAGCCAATTGCGTGGTGGTAGAACCTACTCCCATTGCTCCTAAAGCACCACCTAACACCTGAACGCCCACATTGTTACGAATTTGTACACTCATCTGCTCTGCACTGTGGCGCGCAACAGCATGTGCTATCTCGTGACCAAGCACCACGGCAAGAGCCGCCTCGTTTTGAGTATAGGGCAACAAGCCTTCATATACGACAATCTTTCCACCGGGCATACAAAAGGCATTGACTTGCTTGTCAGCCACTAAATTGAACTCCCAACTATAATGGCTCAACTCATTGGACAAGCCATTTGTACGGAAAAAGGTTTCTACCGCATTCGCTAACTTATGGCCAACACGCTTCACCATTGCTGTCTGGTTGGCATTTGAAGAGAGTTTTGCAGACGCAATAAACTTACGATACTCCTGATTACTTAAACTAAGTACCTGCTCATCAGACACCATCAAACTTTGATGACGCCCTGTGATAGGCACAGTACGCGTAGTTCCACAGGCTACAAGAAGCGTTGTAACAAGCGAGAACAACAAAATCTTTATTTTATTCATAACTTCAGATTTAATTCTGTCGATATTGCAAACTTACAAAAAAAATGATACATGCGGACAATAGTTCATTAAAATTTGAGATAAAGCTGGGAAAGTGACAGGTTGTACTGAACCTAATTGATGCACTAAGCCCGGCTGAGGTTGAAATTCGTTCTGTAGACCTGCTCGCAATGGGTTCCGTAACATTCCATCTGAGTGACATTTATTTTTCTTTGTATCACCGTGAACGATAAAAGTTTTGCCAAGAGTAGACTCTCGAAAGTTTTGCCTAATTTTGCAGATGAGCTTTTAATGGCATTCTTGCAGATTTCCGTATATTGGTTGATTGGTTCTGATGTCATATTACTTTAAGCTTAGTACACTACAAAGTATACTGACAATCAGCTACTTAACCAGATTTTATTAGGTATACAACGTTAATTAATTCTCTCATTTTCAAACGATTACATTAGAATTAACGGAGTATTGATTGCATAATAAAGACGAAAAGAAAGCCTTGCAGCTCTATGAAGAGCTGCAAAGACGCAAAGCCATGTTCTATCTGCCAGGAGAAACGGAAATGGCACTAAGCATTGCCGAGCAAATAGCAAAAGCACAGCCGGTTGTAAACAAAAGTTAAATGTCGAATATTTTATTGCAAATCATTTGGTTTATAAAATAAACTTATCTAAATTTGCAACTGTAATCATCAGTGTTCGAAGAGAATAATGCTAGCTAAAGCAAGTGAGAGTCGACCTCCTTGCTTCTCTTTTTCCAAAGATGGTTTATAAAATAAACTAAATGTTTAACCAGACACATTGCGCTAGATATATGCAATAAGTGTGTCGCAATAACGTAACGAAAATGGAAGAGAAGAAGATTTCGGAGCAAGAGAGCCTTGAGCTTATCACGCGAATGATAAATCAGACAAAGAAGGATTTATCTGTAGGTAATGGTGACAGTTTCCTTATATGGGGCTACCTTAGTGCTGCAATATCGTTGGCAGTAATTGTCATGCTGCGCGCAACCGACGACCCAAAATGTGGTTGGCTTTACTTGGCCATACCGATAGCAGGATTCGCAGTCTCAAGTATAAAGACCTACATGGCAAAGCGCAAGAGTCATGTGGCAAGCACTTATGCAAGCAACACTATAAATAAGGTGTGGGCTATTATTAGTGCAGTGTTTGCAGTCTACGCCCTTGATTGCCTTTTACATTTCGGAGAAGTAAGGAGTTGGAACGGAATGTTTTTGTTGGGTATGTTGTTGCCGGGTATAGGCACATACACCACTGGCGTAATACTTAAGGAGAAGTCGATACAGATATGCGGACTTCTTGGTGTAGTGATTGGCACTGGATGGCTTCGCAACTTTGCTTCTGGTGAACAAGTTATAAGTATTATGCAGATGGGACTAATGGTCCTGTCCTTTGTCATTACCCTTGTCATCCCCGGACATATCCTTAACTTCAAAGCAAAAAAGCAACAATAATGAAAGAGTTGGATCCATTACTCCATAGCCAGTTGCGTCTTGCAGTAATGTCGATTCTGCTGAATGTAGAGAAAGCAGACTTCAACTATATCAAAGAAAAGACAGAATCGACGGCAGGCAACCTTAGTGTACAGTTGGATAAACTGGTCACAGCAGGCTATATATCAAAAACTACAGATGGCTCGGGCGTAAAACCCCGAACTATCTGCAAGATGACAGACACGGGGCGTAATGCCATGATGAAATATGTGGAGGCATTGAAGACGTATTTTGCAGGATTGTAATAAGCGGCTGTAGAATGTACTTATATGATATTCGTATTTGACATGTAAAATCTGTGAAAATCCGCAATACAAACAAATGAACGATGGTATGACTAATTAGGGTCTGCTCAATAATGCCAACCCATGATTGTTGTACCATCAGTTTATTCAGTTGTGTCTTTATCCATAACAACAATAACTTTCGTAGAACGATCGACTTTAATTGTCTGACTATGATCTATAAATCCTTTTTTGGAAAAACTAAATTTTGTGTCTATACCTCGGCTTGTTGTAGGTAGCATTATCATATACCTAAATCTTCCTAACGAATCTGTACGCATACGAAAATTCATCAGATCGTCTGAAATTAAAACACTATCTAAAGGAACATTATTACTATCTGTTACAAGACCTTCTAAACTTTTTACACTCTCACATGAGCATAAAAAAGAAGCAAAGACTATGGTGATCAATGTATCATGTATTTTCATAGAAAATGTTTTTTAGAGCCTATGTGGATTCAGCAGATTAACGAGATGTGCAACATTAAGCTGGGTCAATCGTCCAATGCGCCAATAATTTCGGTTACAGAAGCACAACCATGCTGCTCCAGCCATTGGTTAATACCATCACGGACCTGAAGGGTTATGGTGGGATCAACAAAATTAGCTGTGCCTATCTGTATGGCTGTTGCGCCCGCCATCATAAATGCAATGGCATCTTCTGCTGATGAAATACCTCCCAGTCCAATGACAGGAATCTTGACTGCTTTTGCCACTTGCCATACCATTCGCAAAGCTACTGGCTTCACAGCAGGACCGCTAAGTCCTCCTGTCGCAATACTAAGAACTGGTTTGCGACGCTCAATATCAATCGCCATACCCATGAGGGTATTGATTAAGGAAACGCTATCGGCTCCTTCAGCCTCACAAGCCATTGCAATATCCGCAATATTGGTAACATTGGGCGACAACTTAACAATGAGTGTCTTGTGGTAAGCCTGTCGAACAGCCTTTACAACACTGGCGGCACCAGCACATGTCACACCAAAAGCCATTCCTCCAGCCTTTACATTGGGACAGGAAATGTTCAGCTCGATGGCAGGAATCTTATCCAACTCGTCAATGCGAGCAGCACAGGCAGCATAATCATCGGGTGTGTTTCCACTCACATTGACCAACATGTGGGTATCAATGTCCTTTATCTTTGGATAGATTTCACGGCAAAAATAATCCACTCCCTTATTCTGAAGCCCCACACAATTCAACATGCCAAAAGGTGTCTCTGCCATTCGTGGGTAGGGATTTCCCTCCCGATGATGAAGCGTTGTACCTTTCACAATGATGCCACCAAGCTGTTCTAAAGGCACCAGATCAGCATACTCTAATCCATATCCGAATGTACCCGAAGCGGTAAGAATAGGATTTTTGAAGTCAATATCATTTATTTTTACATTTAGAGTGGCCATAACAACTTCTTTATATTTAACACAGGACCTTTTTTACACACACAAATATGCCCTTCTGTAGTGTTCTCCACACAGCATAGACAGGCACCTAATCCACAAGCCATATCATTTTCAAGGGATACTTCACACGTTATATTTTCTCTTTTGGCATAACGAGCAACAGAGAGCATCATGGGCTTGGGACCACAAGTCGCAATACGGTCAAAACGTTTTTGACGAAGAATAGAGTGTCCAGTAACGAAGCCAGACTCGCCTTCCGAGCCATCTTCGGTAGTGAGATACAACTCGCCATACTTTCTAAACATGTCTTTCTCGAGGAGTTCGCTTGATGTTCTTGCCCCTAAGAGGAAGGTTGGCTGCGCTCCCATTTCAGCTATTCGCCTACCTAAGAAGAGAAGAGGAGCAGTACCAACACCGCCACCAATTAACAGACAGTTTTCTTTGGGACTGGAAGGCATGGTAAAGCCATTGCCCAATGGGTACAAGCAGTTAACTCGTTCACCGGGTTGTAAGCGCACTAACTGTCGAGTTCCCTCACCAACCGCCGCAATTAGCAGCAATAGCTCATTCTTTTCGTAATCTACCATATTGATTGAAATGGGACGCCGCAAATAGGTAGAGGGGGAATGGTCCACTTTTACCTGTACAAACTGCCCTGGCACCATCTCTGGAAGCTGCGAAGATGACCGTAGGCGCATTAACCAATGTCTGCTACTTAATTGCTCGAGAGAATGAACAAGCAAGTCCTCACAAATTTTCTTCATCAAATAAAGCTTTATTTGTATATATAAATATGTGTACAAGCATCACCAAAGTTTCAAAGCAGATTGGCACTAAAAGAAGTATTCATTCGTTACGCCTTTCAAACCTTAAGTGCTGCACTTCTTAAATCGATACAAAGGTAACATAATTTACGAGGTTTGGCAAACGAAGAAACTAAAATAATGCCCCCGTCAATGAAGAGATTGCAACGTAAGAACCATTAAATAAGGAAGCATAACAGTTGAGAAAAAAAATTGCACACTTTACTTTTTAGGTACAAAAGTCTCCCAAGTTTGGTCATCATAAAATATTCTGATTTCAGTAATCTTTCGTTCTTTTTTGTCAAGAAAATTCAAATTTATTTGTTGAGATGAAGAAGCAGGATTTGTACTCATAGGAGGTACTGATGCAACTTGTCTCGTAGAAGGGTGGGTATCTATAGAAGAAGTGTCATCAAAATCTAAAGTTGGTTGTAATTGAGTAGTGACATTTGAGTTCTTTAGCTCATCATGAGAATCGCCATCTAGAAACATTGAACCTTTTCCATACATCAACCAATCCAAATTTATAGAAGGAAATTTACTTTTAATGGCATCAATATGATTAAGTGTTGGTTTGGTTCGATCATTAAAAATACTACTTAATGAGGCAGGGGATATATCTAACACCTCAGCAAAACTTTGTTGATTCATGTGCTGAGCCAACATTAATTGCCTAATTCTATCCTTCATTTCGTCCATAAGCTTGCTTTTAGAGGTTAATTCACTAATTTTCGTTGATTTTACAAAGGTAAACATTAAATTGGACATATAATTCATTTTCGTAAATTATTTTCAAACAACAAATTCATTTATATAAATATAAATTGTTTGTGTTTGTAAATCAAAAAGCCCCGCTAGTATTTGAAGTTTTAATTTATAAACATAAACCGCTCTTTTCGCAATATAACTTTGTATAGCGTAAAAATGCTAATAACTGATTACATTTCACTTACGTGTTACTTTTCATTGTTTCTTACAGAGTTTCTAATGTATTTTATCAATTTATGTACCTATTCACCGTAAAAGGCTTGATATAATACATGTAAGTTATTGGTTGTCATAGTAAAATGTGTAATTGTATTGTACGTATAATTATGAATATATGAAACTAAATCTATATATTTACATATTCGAATTTATACAATAAACTACTTTTTATTTAGAATATAGAAACATAAATCAACAAAACGATAAAATAAAATATACGTTTTTATAATTTAGAATACAAAAATACAGAAACGAAAACTATAATAAACGTTAATAAGAAATCGTGAGCATAAAATTAGTGCTTATTTTCTCATAACTCTCATATTCTGGACCATCCCTTAAGTTGCTCTTAAATTTGCGAATTTTGAGCATACTAAAAACACTTAAAGTCTTATTACATCGGGCTTTAAGGGCAAAAATAGCGAAAAAGAAAAGTTTGATTATAGAGAAAAAGTAACGAAAAAAGTATGTTTATCAGTGCAAAATGAAGAAAATAAGCTCTTTCATCAGGTCTCCCGTTGACGTATTTGGGTTGTTGATACCCTTAGATTTGGCATCAATCTCTCTAAACTTAGAAATAATCTGCATGGTTTTCTTACCTGAGTAATTTCTCATTCCACTCATATAATCACGAGCAGCCCATCCCCCTCTCAACTCTAAATATTGAGCCACGGCATTATCTGTTTTAGACGGAGCATAATAAGCAATCATCAGATTTTGGAAATAATTAAAAAGTAAAGGAAGAAAGGAATAGATAGATCCTGCCTTTGGATTATTGTCAAAATATTTGATAATTTGATTTGCCTTAAAAATATCACGATTTATCAAAGCAGCTCTCAATTCAAAAGCATTAAAATCTTTGCTCACTCCTATTTGCTTTTCAATTAAAGTAGGATCAATCTCTCGAACATTTTCAGGAAGAGATATAAGAACTTTTTCTAAAACAGAAATGAGACGATTTAAGTCAGCGCCCACATGATCTGCTATCATAACACTCGACTTAAAGTCAATAGCAATATTTTTATTCTTTAGATAAGAGAGTATAAAGTTGGGGAGATCACTCTCACGCATCTTTTTACTTTCAAAAACGATTCCTAAGGCATCTGCTTTTTTTATAAGTCGCTTACGACTATCAATAGTACCATTTTTATGACATAGCACCAAGATAGTAGAACGAACAGGATTTTCGAGATATTTAGCAATCAGCTCCGTATCTTTTAAATTCTGTGCCTCTTTCACAATGACTACACGATAATCAGCCATCATGGGGTAACCTTTTGAAAGATCTATAATTTGTGCAGCGTTGACATCTGCTCCAAATATAATATTTTGATTAAAATCTCTCTGTTCTGGTTGTAGAACATGCTCAGCAATGTAGTTCGCAATTTTATCAATATAATATGACTCATCACCCATTAATATATATATAGGTGAAAAATGACGAGCTTTTAATTCTCGCATTATTGACTCGTATGTGACTCCAGCTTTTGGCATGTCATTCATAAAAGAATGAAAAAGAGATACAAGTTCAGCAGAATTTATTTTTGAAAACGTCTCAAGTAATCACCTGAAAAATGTTCACAAAGTTCTTACTAATCTCTTTTACCTTCTTCTTTTTTATTAACTTTGTATTTGAATGCAAAATTACTAAAATGTTTCGATTAAACCTACCCCAATACCAAATAAAATTAGGGGGTACAAAGGACAAGCCCACTATTTTTGATATTCTTCGAAGAAGATATGTAGCACTCACTCCAGAGGAATGGGTTAGGCAGCATTTTATTCATTATCTCATCGAACACAAAAATTATCCAATGTCGCTTTTAGCAAATGAGATTTCGTTAAAGATATCTGATAAGACCTTGCGCGTTGACAGCATCTTATACGATCTTACATTAAAACCCAGAATGATTATTGAATATAAAGCGCCCCATATCCCCATTACACAGAAAGTTTTTGACCAAATCTCAACCTATAATTTCTTACTTCATGTCGATTATTTAATTGTTAGCAATGGTATTGAAAGCTATTGCTGCAAGATGAATTATGAAGATAAAAATTATATGTATTTGGATAGCATCCCTAACTATCAAGATCTTTAATAATAATCACAGATGCTCAGCTTTTTTTTTACGTACATTTGTAAACAAGAAGTAAAACTCTTATAGACAACTCAATACATGATTTTATTATATAACAAAAAACACCAATACTTATGAAAATTTTTAGATTGATATCTTTTTTATGGTTACTTTCAACTGGTCTTGTTGTGCAAGCCTCAAACAACCTGCATCACCAACAATTGCTATTTGAAACTGATTCAGTCAATAAAATCCCATATCGCATTCCTGCCATTGCACAATGCAGAAATGGAAACTTGATTGCTGTTTCTGATTTCCGCTATTGTGGTTCTGATATTGGTTATGGTGCAGTAGACTTAGTGTACCGCATCAGTAAAGATAATGGCAATACTTGGTCACCTATTTCCAAACTTGCCGACGGACACGGCAATGAAAATCGCATTCAGTGGGATTACGCTTTTGGCGATTGTGGTTTGGTAGCCAACCGCACCAACAGCGAGGTATTGGCTGTTTGCGTAGCAGGCAAAACGGTTTACTTTCAGGGCAAGCGTGATAATCCTAACAGAGTGGCAGTGTTTCGCAGTAATGACAATGGAAAGACTTGGGACAAAGGACACGAGATTACAGAGCAGATTTATCGACTATTTGATGGTCGCAAGCAAGGTCCAATTCAATCTTTGTTCTTTACCTCAGGCAGAATCCATCAAAGCAGATACGTCAAAGTAGGCAAATATTATCGCTTGTACTCAGGTCTTTGCACGCTCTCGGGCAATTTCATCGTTTATAGCGATGACTTTGGACATCAGTGGAAAGTTCTTGGTAATATCGACGAATCTCCCTGCAAAGATGGTGATGAAGTGAAATGTGAAGAGCTTCCCGATGGTAGTCTTATTCTAAGCTCACGCGCAGAAGGCAGAATGTTCAACATCTTTACCTTTACCAATATCAAAAAAGGAGAAGGTCATTGGGACAGCCGACAAACGACACCCGATATGGCTCATATCAAGAACCAATGCAACGGGGAAATATTGGTTTTACCAGTCGTACGTAAATCAGATGGTCAGGAAACATATTTAGCTCTTCAATCAGTACCTTTTGGACCACAACGCACGAATGTGGGTATCTTTTACAAAGAAATTGGAAAGAAACACCTATCAGCTCTCGAGTTTGCATCCCATTGGAAAAGAGGGATGTTGGTTCATCATGGACCTTCATCTTATTCCACTATGATAGCTCAAAAGGACGGACGAATAGGATTCTTGTGTGAAGTTGGACAAAAAAACAATCACATTTCCTATCAATCGCTTGACGTGGAAGAGATCACCAATAACGAATTTGTGCTTTCTAAGAAACGCTTCAAGAAGGGCTACTAACTCATATAGCTGAATGAAATACATTCAGCTATGAAGACAAAACTAAAAACACATTATACAATAGATATATGGCAGCAGGAAAATGGATTGGCGGACTATTTGGATTTTTACAAGGTGGTGCTCTCGGAGCTTTGGCAGGGTTCGCTTTAGGATGGCTTTTTGACAATGAAATAGATGCCGTTAACGAACCTTATCAAAATCGTGAGCATGGACAAACACAGTCTCACGCCAACCAACGAGGTAGCCAATGGCAGCGCGTGCAAGCAGAACGCCAACGCAATTCTTTCCTCTTTTCGTTTTTAGCACTCGCCTCCTATATCATTCGGGCTGACGGAAAGGTGATGCACTCGGAAATGGAATTGCTACGAAACTTCCTACGTCAAAACTTTGGAGCTATCGCTGTAAAGCAAGGAGAGGAAATTATTCTGAAACTTTTTGAACAACAAAAGCAAATGGGGTGGCAACGATTCCAATCCACTATCCAACAGGCATGCTTCGAAATACGTAGCCAAATGGCTTACCCAGAGCGTCTACAACTGCTCAATTTCTTGGTCATCATGGCACAAGTGGACGGGCATGTTGTGACCGAAGAAATCAATGTGCTCAAGGAAGTTGCCATCAATTTGGAACTTTCTGCCACCGATGTAGACTCAATGCTCAACCTCAAAGACAGTTCTTCCAGTCTGGAAGCTGCTTACCGCGTGTTGGGTGTTTCTCCTTCTGCGTCCAACGAGGAGGTAAAGAATGCGTATCGACAAATGGCTCTGAAGCATCATCCCGACAAGGTGTCTACTTTAGGGGACGATGTTCGCAAGGCTGCGCAAAAGAAATTTCAAGAAATTAACAATGCAAAAGACCTCATCTACAAAGCCCGCGGCATATAGCCAAACATCCCCTTAGCACATCAACGGCATCCGCAGCAGCTTCGTGACCTGACATGGTAAGGGCAGAAGCGGTAGAAACAGGAGCGATAAAACCTACTGCGTTTATTTATTTTTAGTGAATATTTTATAATTCATGTTAATTTTTGAGGGGGGGGGTAAGATTGCGTCATCTAAGTTCATTATCTTTGTCATCGTTAAAATCAGGGTGGGTTTTATAAATTACCACCCCATGACATTCAATTAATGAAGGGTTACGCCCTGTTAAACCTTAACAAGGCTAATTTATAGGATCCGCCTAAAATTTAATATCGACATGAGAGCAACCTTTCTGAAGTTTTCTTTAATGGCTCTGGCGCTATCAATGTCCGTGCCACAAACAGCCATGGCAACTCAGCGTCTGCAAGCTACTCAACAGGTACGCACGGTGCGAGGCACCGTAATCGATGCGGCAGACAATCAGCCTGTCATTGGTGCGAGTATCGTGTTAAGTGGCACGTCCATCGGAACGATCACCGATGTAGATGGAAAGTTCACCATCAAGACCGTAGGCAAGAATCCCAAGCTGGTTATTTCCTACATTGGGAAAAAGACAGTAGAAATAACTGTACCCGAATCGGGAGAAATAAGCGTCAAGCTTGAGAATATGGACGACCTACTCGACGAGGTGGTGGTAGTAGGTGCTGGTACGCAGAAAAAAGTGAGCGTAACAGGTGCCATCACCAGCATTAAAGGCAGTCAGTTAGCCGTTCCTTCCAGTAGTTTGTCGACAGCCTTTGCCGGTAGGATTGCCGGTGTGGTGGCACGCCAAAACACTGGAGAGCCAGGAGCAGGCGCCGAGTTTTACATCCGTGGCATCGGAACCTTTGGTGGCCGCACCACTCCACTCATTCTGCTGGACGATGTGGAGGTATCGGCAGCCGATCTGAACTATGTGCCAGCCGAGAACATAGAGAGCTTCTCCATCCTGAAAGACGCTTCGGCAACAGCCATCTATGGCGCACGGGGTGCCAATGGCGTGATGATTGTAACCACCAAGGGAGGCGATTATAACTCAAAGACCAAGCTCAACATGAGGGTAGAGAACTCGTTCAACTACATTGACCAGTTTCCCAAGTTTGTCGATGGTGCCAGGTATATGGAGATGTACAACGAGGCAGCACGCGGAAGTGGACAGGCGGAACGATATTCGGCACAAGAGATTGAGCGTACACGCACGGGCTACAACCCACTGGTTTACCCTGACGTGAACTGGAAGGACGTAATGTTCAAGAACATGAGCATGCGCCAGGCGGTGAATGTAAACGTGAGCGGTGGCGGTTCTAAGATGAAATACTACATGAGCCTGAACGTGTCTCATGATGCTGGATTAATCAATACCAAAAAAGCCTATTCGTGGGACAACAACATCAACATCGTGAATTATACGTTCCAAAACAACCTGTCGTATAAACTCACGCCCACCACCACCATCCAGATGAACATGAATGCGCAGATACGCAACCGCAAAAGTCCAAACGTTGCCAGCAAAGATTTGTTCAATCTCATCCTCACTACTACCTCCATTTTGTTCCCACCTACCTATCCTGCAATTCCTGATAATCCGATGTACGACCACATACTGTACGGAAACAATTATATCACCGGCAACGTGATGTACACCAACCCCTATGAGCGCATGATGACCACATTCAAGGAACAGAACGAAAACATTCTCAACACCGTCATCAAGATAGACCAAGATTTAAGTTTTATCACTCGAGGATTGAATTTCAATGCTTGGGTAAATTTCAAAAACTGGTCAAGTTCAAGTTACAATCGGTCCATCATAGGACATAATTACCGCATCAAGGCAGGTAGCTTTAACGCAGAGAATCCCGAATCTCCCTACGAGCTGGAACTGTTGAATACAGATGGAACCAACTTTATCTCACAGTCGGATATCAGCAAGGCAAGTGATCAGACCATAGAGATGCAAGCCAATCTGAACTGGAACCGCCGTTTTGGCAAGCACACCATAGGAGCCATGGCACTGTACCGACAGCGCGAGTATCGAAACGCTGTGCTGCCCAACCGCAACCAAGGTCTCTCCGCACGCCTTACCTACGATTATGATACGCGCTATCTGCTTGAGTTCAACGCAGGTTACAACGGTACCGAGCGACTGTCCAAAGAAGATCGCTTTGGATTCTTCCCCGCAGTATCGGCAGGTTGGGTGATGAGCAACGAGACATTCTTCAAACCTCTCAAAAAGATAGTCACACACCTCAAGCTGCGTGGTTCGTATGGTATTGTCGGCAGCGACGACTTGGCTAAGCCATCGGGCAGCTACTACCTGTTTATCGACAAAATAGCCGACAACGATCTGGCAAAACTAAAATGGCAATTTGGACAAGACGGCGAGATTCAGGGCGGCGGTCCCATGCTGACTTACTATGCAATGAGAGGCCTGGGATGGGAAAAAGTGAAGAAGTTAGACCTTGGTCTGGATCTGCATTTGTTCGACGGTCTGGAACTGACGTTCGATTACTTTCTCGACAAGCGTTACGATATCTTCATGCACCGTGAGGCATGGCCACAGTCACTGGCATACCATGAGGCAAAGCCATGGAGCAACATTGGCAAAATGAACAATGAGGGATTTGAGGTGAGCCTACGGTACAGCCGCAGGTTCAACAAAGACTTCTCAGCCTCGGCACAGGCCAACCTTACATACAACCAAAACAAGGTAATCTACATGGATGAGCCTGTCTATCCCACTGTTTGGAAAACTGCCATCAACAAGCCCTATGGCAACATCATGGGCTATGTGGCAGAAGGACTGTTTAGAAGCCAAGAGGAAATAGACAACAGCCCGAAACAGAACCTTGGCTCGGTGGTTCGCGTGGGTGACATCAAGTACCGTGACATCAACGGTGACGGTAAAATCACCGATGACGACCAAATGATGATTTCACAATACAACGGAACACCACGCCTGCAGTATGGATTTGGCGGAACCTTTGAGTACAAGAAATTCGATTTCGGCATCTTCTTCACAGGTTCAGCCCTGCGCAAGATTATGACTAATGGTATGGATCCGTTCCAGGAAGGTATTGGTGTAGGTAACAGAAACGTTATACAATACATCGCTGACGACTATTGGTCAGAAGAGAAACAAAACTGGGATGCCGCCTATCCGCGCCTTGGACTGAAGACAACTGACATTGCCAACAACACAAAACCCAGCACTTACTGGCTGCGAGACGGCTCGTTCATGCGCCTAAAGAATGTTGAATTGGGGTGGAGCTTCAAGTATGGTCGCGTATACATCAGCGGTGTCAACCTGCTCACCTTCTCGTCATTCAAACTATGGGATCCCGAACTGAGTGGGTGGAACGCCTATCCGATGCAGAAAACCGTCAATGTAGGTCTTCAGCTACACATCTAATTCATGTCTTACCTTATTATAATAAATATCATTATGACAAACCTATCTAAAATGAAAATACTATCAGATTCCAAGATTGTGAGCAAGATTGTGAGCATGGCCCTGCTGTTTTCAGCGGCAACGTTGACAACCTCATGTGACTTTCTCGACGTGGTTCCTCCAGAGCAGGCTTCCTTATCTGACGCCACAAAGAGCCACGACCGTGCCATGGGGTTTCTTTTTAGCTGCTATGGTGGGATAGGCGTAGACAACCCTTGTAATTATTTGGGCGAGGTAGCATCGTCCACTGACGAATACACATTACCTTACTCATGGTCGGGAGACGGAATGTGGGACGATTATGCCTGCAACACGGCATCAGCCACTAACCAAAATTGGTTGTGGGGAACCACCTACCAGTATATCGGCCAGTGCCTGTTGTTCCAAAAAGAACTGGAAAAGATGAAAGGAAACTTTGTTTCCGAGGCAGAGAAAAAGGAATGGTTAGCCGAAAGCAAGTTCCTCATTGCCTATTATCACTTTGCCACACTTCGCCGATATGGACCCATCCCCATCACCGACAGCTATATAGCAATGGACACACCTACCGAGCAGTATAACGGAAGGTTCCACTTTGACTATTGCGTGGACTGGATTGCCAAGATGTTGGACGAGGCCGCCGAGGGTCTTCCTGCCGTGCGTACCAAGAGCGAGGAATGGGGACGCGCCACGTCAACCATGTGCAAGGCAGTGAAAGCCCGTATGCTGCTCTATGCCGCATCACCCCTGTGGAACGGAAAATTCCCATTCCCAACATGGGAGAACAAGAACTTTGAAACACCGGGCTATGGGAAGAAACTGGTGAGTACCACCTACGACAAGGGCAAGTGGGAACGTGCTCTACAAGCCAACCTCGAGGCATTCAGGCTGGCTACAGGCGAGGGCGACCGCAAACTCTACGATGACTTAGACTTTTACAAGCGCAACGATCTGAAGCTGCCCTATGCCCCGGGTATCAGTGACGGAGACTACCCTACTGAGGAAGACAAAGCCAAGCAAGAAGACTTTCTTAAACGCGTGATGTTGATGCGTTATGCTGTTTCTACCCGAGAGAGCGAAGGCAACAAAGAATACATCTGGGCCTCATGGAAGATGGGATTTGACATAGCCAGCCGCATGCCACACCATATCATCAAACTGAACAACGGCAACTGGCAAAATGGCTGGAGTGGCGTCTCTCCAACGCTCTACACCATTGAACACTTCTACACCAAGGATGGAAAACTGCCAGGGAAAGATAATCATTTTTCACCGCAAGCAGAATGGTTTACCTCTGCAAACATCGCAGGACGAAAAGATATCATCAAGCTCAACGCCAATCGCGAACCACGCTTTTATGCATGGATGGCTTTCGACGGTGGTGACTATGGGTCTGTGTTCCGTGCAGGACAACCGCTAAAACTGCAGATGCGTAACCCAGAAGAACAAGGCTTTAGTACTCAATTCAATCGAGACAACAGCGTGACGGGATATCTCACACAAAAATATGTTGACCCCAAATACGAATACGGCAACGCAGGTTCTGTAAATGGTGGAACATCGGCTCCTACCATCCTCTTCAGACTGGCGGAGCTATATCTCAACATTGCCGAATGTTATGCGGCGTTGGACGATGTAGACAACGCTCTCAAATACCTCAACCCTATCCGTGAGCGTGCAGGCATTCCTGATCTAACTAAAGCAGATGTTACTGCCGACATGACCATCACTGACTGGGTTCGCAACGAGCGGTTCATAGAGTTGTGGAACGAAGGACAACGATTCTTTGACGTCAGACGGTGGTGTGAAGGTGAGAAATACTTCTCGGCAGGCAAACGCTTGGGACTCAATGCCGAGGTAACCAAGCCGACGTTCGAGGAATTCAATGTTCCCACCAAGCCCAAGCATCCGTTTGTCTGGAGCAACAGAATGTATCTCAACCCGGTATTCTATAATGAGGTCTATAAAAACCCACAGATGGTTCAAGCACCTGGATATTAATGATTATATAATATATAATAAATAAAAATATGAAAAAAATAATTTTAGCAGGACTTTGTGGCATGATGCTTTTATTTGGATCATGTGAAAGCTATGACAACATCGTGCCAGAGAAGTACAATAAGATTATCTCACTGCAAAACGCAGGCGAGCAGTCCTTGGATCTTTATCGCACAGGCGAGAATACCATCTATACCATCACCGCAATGAAAGGCGGATATACACCAAACGTTGCGGCAAAAGCAACCGTGAGCGTGATGAATGAGAACGAGTTTGCAGAATACAAGAAAATCAGTGGACAGGACTACAAGATTCTTCCGGCAGAGTGTTATACCCTGAACAATGCAGAACTTGACTTTACTTCAGCCGACCGATGGAAGAAAGCTGAGCTGGCAGTGAATCCAAACATCGTAGAAAAATACGTAAAAGATGGCACAGAGGGCTATGTCATTCCACTGATTGCCAAGAGCGCTACCGACTCTATTCTGGCTTCTGCTAACATGATTATTCTAAAACCAAAAGCAGTAATTGACCCAACAGTTTCATTCAAAAATCTCACTGGGAATACTTTTACTACCGAAATGGAATCCGGGGGTGGAACCATAGAACTACCCATGGCCATGCAAGTGGACAACTTGTGGGACTTTACGATCAAAGTTGAAGTAGACCCTGCAACAACAACCGTGCCAAAGGAGAACTTCGAACTGGACAATGAGGGAAAAGTTGTCTTTGAAAAAGGAAAAAATGGCAAGTTGACCATCAAGGTTAAAAAGCTGGAAACCATTGTCAACAACAAAATAGGACTGAAAGTAAGTGGTATCGAGGGAAAATCGTTTGCCTATCCGAAGGATGCAGTCTGCGTGAATATTCTGGGACCGAAATTCCCACTCAAGGCAGACATGCTTTCTTCTAATGCCATAGAACCGTCTGAGGGCTCACTGGCAAACCTGCTGGACGACAACGTCTCGACCTACTTCCATTCAGCATGGAGTGTCTCTATTAGTGGGAAACATTGGTTACAGGTTAACCTACCAGAGAGTACCAACTATTTCCAGTTCAATTACACGAACCGACAAAACAATGGTAATGCCGCCCTGAAAGACTTTGACGTGTTGGTAGGCCCAGACGACTCGCATCTCACCCTGCTGCGCAACTTTACGCTCAACGATGGCTTACCAACAGGAGGTGCCGGTACATTTGTCTCGCCAGAGCTAAAGACGGAGCAACCCATCAAGGTGATTCGCTTTATTTGCAACCAAAGTTTCGGAGGCAAGTTCTGGGTATGGAGCGAACTAAGCATTAGGCATCTATAGCGGTACGATGTTCAACAGCATACCGCACATATAATTGCGATGACGCCCACACACATTATTGTGTGTGGGCGACTTTTATAGACGATTGCTCAACTTGCATGTTGTTCACAACCAATACTTCCCCATTCATAATCAATGGCGAGCGTAACCAAAATAAGCCAAAGTAAGACTGCTACCTTACTTTGGCTTATTTTATATATTTCCGCCGGATGTTCAAGGGACGTCACCCTTTTTCATCATGCCGGTTTGAAGCAAGCTATTTATCTTCCTCGTCTTTCTTTGCAGTTTTGCGAACGGTGCGCTTACGCTTCGGCTTTTCTTCAACCGCTGTTTTTTCTACCTCAACACCAGCCAATTCGGGGTCAATCATAATACGGCCACAGTACTCACACACAATCACTTTCTTGTGCATCTTGATATCCAACTGCCGCTGAGGTGGTATTTTATTAAAGCAGCCACCACAAGCATCTCGCTGTACATAGACAATTCCCAATCCGTTGCGTGCATTTTTACGAATACGCTTAAAGCTGGAAAGCAAACGAGGCTCTATCGTCACTTCTAAACCTTTGGCTTTTTCCTTCAGTTCCTCTTCCTCATCACGAGTTTCTTGCATGATTTCATCCAGCTCGCCTTTCTTCTCTTTCAGCGCAACCTTTCTATCACTAAGCAGTGCTTCGGCTTCTTTTAAGTCAGCTTCTTTTTCCTCTATCTTTATGAGTGCTTCCTTAATTTTCTTGTTACAGAGTTCTATTTCAAGACTCTGAAACTCTATTTCCTTGGTCAGTGTGTCGTACTCACGGTTATTCTTCACCTCATCAAGTTGTTTTTTGTAGCGCTCTACACTTGATTCCGCATTGGCAATATCAGCCTTTTTTTGAGATATAGCCTTCTTAAATTCATCTATTTCAGTCTGAATTTTTTCCATACGAGTAGTCAAACCTTCTGTCTCGTCCTCTAAGTCTTGGACTTCTAAAGGCAACTCACCACGCAAAGCACGCTTCTCATCAATAGACGAGAGGGTTGTTTGCAATTCATAGAGAGTTTTCAACTTCTCTTCTACCGATAAATCTGTAGGATCTTTTTTTGCCATGTTTTATTGTTGTTATTGAATAATTGATACTATGTAATTCAAAATATACCACTACATTTCTTTTCCCCCAATGACGTTTTGGGCTTAGAAATAGATAATGGGATTCGTGTTGATACTGGATATACAGCAATGTGCTTCTGGAAACTCTTTTTGAATAATCTCCTTAAAAATCTCACTCGTGAACTGTTCACTTTGATAATGACCAATTACCGCTAATTGAATGCGCTGTTCCATGTCAAAAAAGTCGTGATAACTCATTTCGCCTGTTACAAACGCATCAGCTCCTGCTTGTAGAGCATCACTCAACAAAAACGCACCAGAGCCTCCACAAAGCGCAACACGCTTGATGGGGCGACGCAACAGTTGGTTGGCTTGTACACATTCGACCTCAAAGACACGTTTCAGTAGGGAGATGAAATCATCGGCTGCCAGTCCTTCAGCAAAGGTTCCAACAATCCCCTCACCTCCTGTAACACCGTCAACAATTTGCTCTTTGCCTATAAAAGACAAATTTTGCAACCCCAACTTCTCGGCTATTTTATAGTTTACGCCACCCTTAGCACTATCCATATTGGTATGCATCGCCACTATTGTGATGTGGTTCTGTATTGCCTTCATGACAGTACGCTGCACATAGTTTTGGTTGGAGATGCACGACAGTTTTCTGAATATCAACGGATGGTGTGCTACAATTAAATTACAGCCAAGCCTAATTGCTTCATCAACAATCGGTTCGGTCACGTCTAAACACAATAAAGCCCCTGATAGTTCCGCCTCTGTCAATCCAACTTGCAACCCAGCGTTATCATAATCTGCTTGCAAGGGCAAAGGCGCGAATCGTTCAAGGGCACTCACCACTTCTTTTATCTTCACGCTATTATTCGATTAGATGCTGCAAAGATACTGCTTTTAGCTCAATTATGCAACTCCCAAGGCATTGTTTAACTTTATTTTCTATTCTGTCATTTATCTCTTTTGTAATTTTATCAATGTCTTTTTGGCTCTATTTTTTTCTTTGAACCAATTCTCTACGAAGAGACAATGATTGATAACGTAGGACAGTCATAGACAAGGAACTATCACAAAAACTACACGCATCTTTAAACAAAACAGTTCATTCTGCTTGTTGATGTGGCTTATCGCCCTTCAATTGATGATAATCATCCAACAAATATCTGCGTGATACCACCATCGTGACAATGACAGAAATCATCGAAGCACTGAACATGGCTACCAGCAACACCAACTGTACAGCCAAGGCAGTAAAGACGCCTGCGCCTGCTAACATCATACTCCACAAAATAATAGGAGACACGCCTATTAACATCCGCCCCATAGTGGAGATGTTAGGAAGCGCTGCTCGCTCTATGGTGCGTCGAAACAAATAGCCAAGAGCCTGAGAATGTTTCATGCCATTCCCTAATAGATAATGGTAGAGCTGGCTGTGATGACGCAATCCCATGAAATAAATGTGCAATGCCTGACTGTTCACTTGTATCAGATGTCCCGTTAACAAACCGACAACAGGAATAAGGAAACGAACTTCCAATGGATTTCTTACACCCACAACAAGCCACAAAACATAAAGCCCAACTACCAAGACGCCTGTGAGCGTACCAGCCATTACGGGTACAAACAACTGCCGAATAGGTAATTTAGCACGTCTCACCGTGAGTATCGCACCTATCGCCATCATGAGCAAAGCGAACAAAAGGGTTATGCCCCACTGGTTCAGTGCCATTACTTCATACAGCAGAAATCCTAAGACAAGGAGTAGCCCCATCATCCCTACGGTGGCTCTCACTGTCTTTGTGAGTAAGGTAGAATGATATAGGTACAACACATAACATGGGATAAGCAACAGCAAAAATCCCCACACATATTGCATGAACGTGATTTCCATTTCTTTACATTGTTAATTTTACTATTACATCAGCCACTTGAGCCACCTCCTCGTCCATGGTTGTGAAACATACAACGCTATCTTCTGACCTCAAACTTTTTATATATGAGGTAACAACCATTTGACTTTCCTCTGTTTGATACAAAGTTGGCTGATTCATAAGAATTATTTTTCGGTCTAACATTCCTGCCACCGATAGTACGATGCGTTGTTGAACATCAGTCGGGAGAGACTCCCATACGGCATCATAACAAGTTTTCTCAATGGCTAAAGCTTCCCATTCTTTCCAAAGCGCTTTCTTCTGCTCTTTCATCACTGACAGAGAATTACCCATGAGCGTGCGTAGGAGTTCGAATACCTGCATGTTTCCAAAGGCGAAATTTACAGGTACGTACGCTATCTTCTGCCTGAAAAAGGGTGCGGAGAGTGGCATTATTTCTTCACCGTCGATGGATACATACCCCTTATTCAAAGGAAGAAAGCCCAAAAAGGCGTGTACCAAGGCAGTCAATGCCTCACTGTTACAACCCAAGATAGCTGTTATCTGTCCTTTATGTGCAATAAAAGAACAATCCTCGAGCAACGTCTTCCCTGCTATGGTGATGGTGGCATCTTTGATTTCTATCATACATTGGCAAATTTACACAAAAAAAACAAACTGATAGTCAACTAACTTACAAAAACGATATGAATGTTTCTTTTCTGTGTGAATATCGGTGTGCATAATTGGAGGTTCGCTGTTTGGAAGGAAATTAAATGCTGAATTTTCTTTACAAAGTGCCTCTCATAACTCGCGTGAAAACAACCAAC
>NZ_JRPQ01000063.1 GCF_000762405.1 Hoylesella timonensis S9-PR14
CGTAAAAAGACTGACATAAAAAAACTTTACGGTGGTAATTTATAGAACCGCCCTTTAATGAATTAATTTTATAAACAATTGATACAGATGAAAACAAAATTATTTGTCGCATTTGCTGCTTTCGTTGCTGCATCTGCGCTGATGAGTAGCTGCTCCAACGAAGAGAGTGCTGATAGTAATAATAATAGTAATAGTAATGGTCAGCTTACTGCCTTTACAGGAGGTATCGTAACAGAGGCTCCTATGGAGCGTATGCAGCTTAGTACTCCTGAAATTTCAACAGAAGTCCCTGACTTTCTCACTCGTACATCCATGAATCGTAACGCCATCGGTGGTCAAGGAGCCTTCCTTTGGGAGTCTAAGGACGTGATCTATGTAGAGGACGATAATAATCAGTTATGTAAGGGTAAGAGTAATATCACTAATGCTGTAGCCCGAACAACATTCTTGGTAGATGGTTCTTACACCAAAAATGAATACAATGTGTACTATTGTGGTACTAACTCTGCTGCTGGTGAAAAGAAGGTTGTTATAGCTAAAGATCAGACCCAAGTGGCCTTTAATAATACCAAGCATTTTGGTGCCGCTGGCGATTGCGGTGTGGCAAAGGCAACGAAGACTACCGCTGCAGGCAAGAGCGGTTATCGTTTCGACTTGGCGCACAAGGCATCCTATCTTTGCTTCCTTCCCTATATAACTTCTGAGGAACAACGCAAAAACTATAAGATTAAAAGTATAGAGATCACCTCTAAAGCCGACAATATTTCCGGTACTTATGACCTGAGTCAAGATGGTCTTTCCGGTACAGGTAATTCAAAGACCATTATGCTTAATGTCGGTACTGATGGAAATGGACTTGCGCTTGCTGACCAAAGTACAGCAAAGACAAGTATAAAGAACTCTCTTTACGTCGTTATCGCTCCTGGCAAGCGTAAGTTGAGCGTGAAATATACAGTCTTTAGCGTTAAGGATAATAAGGAATTTACACTGACCAAGAACTACCCATCCCGTAACTTTGCCGTCAATCGGATTTGTGATATTCCCGTAAGTCTCGAAGTATCTGATATATTTAAAGATCTTTACAGCGGTCACAATTATTACATGTGGGATGCTGCCAAGAATTATTGGTCAGGTCATGAGTGGGACTCTGCTGACCCTTGGCAGCCAAAAGAGAATAGTAAAAAAGACTCCCGTTATCCTAAGTCTAAGTCTGCCGATCCTGATCGTTGGTATAACGAAGGTAGTGGTGCTTTCGTGGCTTCCGTCAATCCCCTCTTCAAGAAGCTTCCCAATGCCCAAGAAATTGCTTGGTACGTACTGAAGGGTGATGCTCATTGGGATAATACAACTCCGTGGAAGGCTTTAGGCAATACTTATACCGGTGGTATATGGTTGAAGAAGCTCAGCGTTATCGCTCAAGAAGTCCACAAGAAGCCTTCTGACTTAAAGCGGGATTATCCCGAAGGTATAAATGTGACCGAAACTTCCTTCGAACAAAATGGTCCTCTAACATCCGGCAAGCCAGCTAAGATTGATGATTACTTCTTCCTCCCTGCGTTGGGCTTTTGGTACAATGGTGCGCTTTACAGCTTAGGTTCCAACGGTTTCTACTGGTCGTCAAGTTCTGATCCCTTCAGTAAAGAAAAAGCGTTCAGCTTGTTCTTCAGCAGTGATGAAGTGAAATTTGGCAGCAACAGCTACCGCTTCAATGGGTTTGTAGCGCAGCCTTTCAAGTAGTCTTCCTGATAGTTTTATTTTGAGCGGGCCCCTTTCAAAGAGCCCGCTCATAAATACCGCCTTCGGTGGTCGCGATTTTCTTTTGAAAATTATACTTTTAGTAAGGTTATAAGAAAATGTCGCTTTCTTCAAGGTCAATACAGATATCTTTATAAGGACCTTGTTTTTAGTTGGAGTTAATTTCTTCTTCATTTCTGCGGGTGCTCGCCAAGGTGATGTCATTCTGTCTGTGAATACTTTACTGATGACCTTATTTACTTTGTTCTCGTACGTCATGGACGGATTTGCCTATGCTGGTGAAGCATTAACAGGCAAATATTTCGGTGCTAATAACAAGAT
>NZ_JRPQ01000064.1 GCF_000762405.1 Hoylesella timonensis S9-PR14
TTTTTGGTTCAAAATGTAAGTTCGTTCAGTCGTGTAGCTCGCTACACTCCTTCACTCTCTTACATTTTGACCTCAAAAATAAGCTCAAAAACTAACAAAGCTAATTTATAGAACCAGCCTTTATGGAATTAACCTTCATTATTCGGATTTTCATTGCAGGCATCTTAGGCGGTCTGATTGGGATAGAACGGGAATATCGTGCCAAAGAAGCAGGTTTTCGCACACATTTTTTGGTAGCCCTTGGTAGTGCGCTCTTCATGGTTGTTTCACAATATGGCTTTTCTCACATTTTGGAGACCTCACCCAACGTCTCTTTAGACCCTTCACGCATTGCTGCACAGGTGGTTAGCGGTATTGGTTTTATCGGAGCAGGAACGATTATTTTCCAAAAACATGTAGTCAGAGGCCTCACCACTGCTGCGGGTTTGTGGGTTACTTCCGCCATCGGCTTGGCTACGGGTGCGGGATTGTACACCGTTTCTGTTGCCAGCACGGTTTTGGTGCTTATCTGTTTGGAGGTTCTGAACTACACGATACAGCATTTTGGAACACGCCATATCAGTTTTTCCTTTATTTCACCCGACAAAGCACATATTGATGAAATTCTTTTAAGATTAAAAAACGAAAAGGCTGTTCTACATTCATACCGTGTAAAACTTGAAAGTTTTCAAGCCAAAGAGGCTTACCATGTCAGCATGGAAATGGTGATGAAACGAAGTAGATTTGACAACGGTTTTATTGATTTTATCTCAGAATTTGACGGAGTGACCGTTGAAAATATAGAATAACAAATCCTCAAATTCGTTACTCGCAATCACCTGTAAAACAAAGTCATTGACTTAACGCCACAACCCATGGAGATAAGGGTGTTAACTCATGGAGATAAGGGCATTAACCCATGTAGATAAGGGCGTTAACCCATGGAGATAACAGCGCAAACCCATTGAGTTAAAACAGCTAACTCAATGGGTTCATTTTGAAATATTAAAGATGTGAAAGGGTAAGTCTTTTCAGTAATAAAAATCAATTCTGTGATTTTTCCAGCTCTGCATTAACACATTCGTTGCAAACTCCTTTATAATAGAGTTGCATCTCGTCCACGATGTGACCGTCAATGTTACGTTTTTCTGCCAATTGGGGAGCTGCCTCATTTGGCAAGTCGATAATCTTTCCGCATTTATTGCAGAAAAAATGTACATGAGGCTCCATCTTTCCGTCATAGCAAACACGATGATCGTCGATGGTAATCATCTGTGCAGCATGATGTTCTGCAAACAAACGCAATGTGTTATACACCGTAGTTTTACTCAATGTAGGGATTTTTGGACAGAGATTTTTATACACTTCATCCACCGTTGGGTGCGTGAAATTTGTCAAAAGATACTCCATAATAGCGATACGTTGAGCCGATGGGTGAATTCCCGCATCAATAAGTCTGTTGTAAGCCTGATTATCTAATATCATATTTTATTCTTTTTGTATTGCTTGCAAATGTACAAAATTTATGATAATTTCTCTCATAACCAACAAAGAAAACTGATGTTGGATAATAAACTTTTTATTTTTACCGAAAAATTGTATTATTTTTGCTCTAAAAGGTATGGAATTAAATCATCTTTAGACAATAATTTCTGCTCCCCAGAACGCATATCCTTAAGCGTGATTTTATTTTCTTTCATTTCATTCTCGCCAGCTAAAGCCACATAGGGGATTTCATGAGCATTGGCATAACTCATCTGCTTCTTCATTTTCACAGCATCTGGGAAAAGCTCTGTGCACACTCCTTGTCGACGAGCCTCATTCACTAATGGTAGACAGTAAGCCGTTTCTTGGTCACCAAAGTTGATAAACAGCAACTGAGTACTACCGATGGTTTCTTTGGGATAAAGGTTGAGCGCATGAAGGACATCATAGATGCGGTCGGCTCCGAAAGAGATACCGACGCCACTCAAGCCGGGTTTACCGAAGATACCCGTAAGGTTATCGTATCGACCTCCACCTGTGATGCTGCCAATCTCTACATCCAAGGCTTTTACTTCGAAGATTGCCCCTGTATAGTAGTTGAGTCCGCGTGCCAAAGTTAAATCAAGTTCTATTTCATGATGCAGCCCTACCGACTTCAATACCTTTAAGATATAAGAAACCTCTTCGACACCTTTCAGCCCTATTTCGCTGTCTTTCAGCACCTCGCCAATGGTCTTTAGTTTTTCTTCATTGGTTCCTTGCAATGAAATGATAGGCTGCAACTTCTCAATGGCATCAGCGTCAATTCCGACATTCGCCAATTCTTGGTTCACACCTTCCAGTCCGATTTTATCCAACTTGTCAATTGCAACAGTGATATCTACTATCTTATCTGCAGCACCTATCACTTCTGCAATCCCTGTCAGAATCTTCCGATTGTTGATTTTTAGCAACACGCGTACGCCAAATCGTGTAAATACTTCATCGACAATCTGCATCAGCTCCACCTCATTCAATAGAGAATCAGAGCCAACCACATCGGCATCGCATTGATAAAATTCACGATAACGCCCTTTTTGCGGTCGGTCAGCACGCCATACTGGCTGTATTTGGTAACGCTTGAATGGGAATTGTATTTCATCATGATGCATCACCACATAACGAGCAAAAGGTACGGTTAAGTCGTAACGAAGACCTTTTTCGCAAATCTTGGAAGCTAATTTCAAAACATTGCGCTCTTGAAGTTCTTCGTCGCTTACCTTATTTAAGAAATCTCCAGAGTTCAATACTTTGAATAAAAGTTTATCGCCCTCTTCTCCATATTTCCCCATGAGGGTCTGAAGCGTTTCTAACGACGGCGTTTCTATCTGTTGGTAACCGTAAAGAGCATAGACCTCTTTGATAGTGTTAAAAATATAATTTCTTTTAGACATCTCCGCTGGAGAGAAGTCGCGTGTTCCTTTTACAATACTTGGTTTGTTTGCCATTGCTATTTCCTTCACATTATTTTCTAATCACCGTTTGTGCGCGGTCTGGGCCTATAGACACAATCTTTATAGGAGTTTCAAGGAACTCCTCTATGAACTGCAGATATTTCTTGAAAGCAGCAGGGAATTCGTCCTCAGAGGTCATCTTTGTCATATCCGTTTGCCATCCTTCCAACTCTTGGTAAATAGGCTCCACACCCTCCAAGTCAAAAGGAAGCTCTTTCGTAGTGGTGCCATCGGGCAACTTGTAGCCTACACATGCTTTAATTGTCTTCATCTCATCAAGGACATCACTCTTCATTAAAATGAGATGAGTCACCCCGTTGACCATCACAGAATAACGCAGTTGGATTAAATCCACCCATCCGCAACGACGCTCACGCCCTGTCACAGCACCGTACTCATGACCTAAGTCACGAAGTTGCTTGCCTGTTTCGTCAAAGAGTTCTGTGGGGAAAGGACCAGAGCCTACACGTGTACAATACGCTTTCATGATGCCATAGACATTTCCTATCATGCGAGGACCCAATCCAAGTCCGATACAAGCACCTGCACATATCGTATTAGAAGAGGTGACGAAAGGATAACTACCAAAATCAACATCAAGCATCGTGCCTTGCGCTCCTTCACACAAGATTGTCTTTTGCTGTCGAAGCAGATGATTGATTTCATGTTCACTATCCACTAACTTGAATTGTTTGAGGTATTCAACGCCCTCCATCCACTCCTTTTCTGTTTCAGTAATATCAAAATCAGAATAGTTGAGTGCTTTCAGCATCTTGAGATGACGCTCCTTGTGCGCCTGATATTTTTCGTCAAAGCGATCTAATATATCTCCTACACGTAGACCGTTGCGTGAAGTCTTGTCAGTATAAGTGGGACCAATTCCCTTCCCTGTCGTTCCAACCTTTCCCTTTCCTCGTGCTGCCTCGTATGCCTGATCCAAAATTCTATGAGTAGGCATGATTAAATGTGCTTTCTTTGAGATGTGAATACGGCTTTTCAATTCGTGTCCACTCTTTTCAAGTTCCTGGGCTTCTTTCATAAAGAGGTCGGGAGCAAGCACAACCCCATTGCCAATGATGTTCAGCTTTCCACCTTGAAAGATACCTGAGGGGATGCTTCGTAACACATATTTCTGGTTTTCAAATTCGAGCGTATGCCCTGCATTGGGTCCCCCTTGAAATCTTGCAATGACGTCATATTTGGGTGTCAGCACATCAACGACCTTCCCTTTGCCTTCATCTCCCCATTGTAGTCCGAGGAGCACATCTACTTTACCTGTATTCATGATTTTATGGTTTTAATTTCTTTCTGTTGGATTTGCGGCGTGTAATCTTTGCTTGACACGAACTACACACCCCATATATATATAATGTATAAGCGTCTTTTTTGAACCTTTTGAGCTTCATCTCCTCCACGGTGTCTCTCAATTCTGCGCTGTTAATCTCCGTCACTTTACCACAAATGGTGCAAATCTGATGACAATGGTCCTTACTGTCACAGCATGATTCGTACTTTGTACCATTAGAAAGACGATGACAGACGACGAATCGTAACTTTTGAAAGAGCCGTAAATTGTTATATAGCGTTGCTCTGCTCACCCTGAAGCTTTTTTCTAAGAGATAATCATTCAGCTCATCCAACGAGAAATGCCCTTTTAAGCTAAGCACAGCGTCAAGAATTGCATATCTCTCAGATGTCTTTCGGAGATTGTTTGTGATAAGATAATCATCCAGATGTTGCCTAACGGCATTTCTGATATCTTTTTTCATATTGAGCTATATAACACCACAAAGTTACAACTTTTCTTTGGAAAAAAGTATCAGCATGCAAGTATAAATCTTAAATCTCCATTTGAAGTGCCTTCGTTGCGATTTGATGATACTCGTCTCCCAATGCACAAAACCGCACAATGCAATTCATCGCGGCATGACGAACGCCCACATCTTCGTGTTGCAAAGCGACACTACTTTGATCTAAGAACTCATTAATGCCTCGTTCGTTAGGCACTACTCCCCTCATAAACAGTCGTGACAAGATCTGATAAGCACAAATTTGCTTTATCTTATCATCTGTCGCCATCCATTGGTAGGCAAGAACGGAAGCATAAGGCAAATATTGAAAGAGATTGAACGATGCTATTTCGGCTAAATCTTGCGTGTGGATGTCTGCTACCCAAATATCAACGATGTCAGCATCCAATTGCTCTGGTGGCATTATCAACGTTGCTAAAATTTTACATTCACGGATGTTTTCTTTCCATAAGGCAATCGCTAAATGGTAGTTTTTGCCATATTGCTTTGCCATGTTGGATAAATCGCCTAACGAACAACCCCAGTTCACGAAATAAGAAGCACCCTTCTCACGCATAGACTGCGAGGCAACACCATTCATTAACAAGCGAAACGAACGCTTGATTTCTTTCACTGTTTCATTTATATCATGATTCATCGGCAGCTGACTCTTTAGAATATCTCATCATTTGATGCGCATACGACTCGGTATAATCAAGCTCAATATCGATAATATTTCCTTGATCATCTAATTGAGGCTTCATCCACGGATTGATAAAACCTTTATACGGGGCGATATCTAATTGGCGGTATCGTTTCAACACCTCTTCGTGTAATACCGAATCAACGTTGACAGCATAGGTTTCAACCATATTTCGAGCCGCTTCAAAATCTCCTTCACTCTTGATACGTTGAATTTCAGCCAACAATTCTCCAAAGAGATTTCTCAATTTGGAATAGTCATTGACTTGTACATAGTGCTTTATTTCGTTTGTACCTTCTACAGAACGCTCCACAATCGCTACAGCATCACCTGCATGTGCCAACACCCAATGGGCGATGAGCGCACGATTTCTCATGTGAGCCTCCTCTATTTTGTGTCCCAACTGAATGCGCACAAGCTGCGTCATCAGACCGTTCATCAGGTACGTGTAATATTGTGCTTGATAGGCTGTCGTGTCAGGAAGTAGTCCAAGCTCCACCAATTTTTCATCCGCCATATAGTATAAAGCAAACAAATCTGCACGAGCTTCTTCAATCGTATCACCATATGCCCTTAGCGCATCGCCACTAACGCCCGGCAACAGTTGTCCACTTCCATGACCAACACATTCATGAAGGTCGGTATGTAGATTGTCACAGAGATTTCCATACAGGTTGATTTGACGGAGAATTTCATCATCCACCACAAATTCTTCATGCAACCCATTGCCTCGTGCCACCTCATTATAAGCCTCGGTGAGATTACCTATCGTGACACTTTTCGAACCATATCGTGCGCGTATCCATTCTGCATTTGGCAAGTTGATACCAATTGCCGAGGCTGGATATTCATCACCGCCCAACATAGCTGCACAAACAACATGCGCTGTCACACCTCTTACTTCTTGTTTCTTAAATCTTTGGTCTACTGGCGAATGATTTTCAAACCACTGTGCATGCTGACTGATGAGTTTGGTGCGCTGAGTGGCTTCCTTATCTTTATATGAAACGAAGCCTTCCCACGACCCTTTCAAACCTAAAGGGTCACCATATACTTCAATAAAGCCATTGATAAAATCTACCTGACCGTCTTGCTCTTTCAACCATTCTATCGAAAATTGGTCGAATAACTTTAATTCTCCTGTATGATAGTAAGTAATAAGAAGCTCCAAAACATGCTTTTGCTGGTCGTTTTCTGCATAGGAAATCGCCCTCTCTAACCACATGATAATACGCTGAATGGCTTTCCCATAGAGTCCCGTTGAGGTCCATTTTACTTCCTGTACTCTTCCATTTTCGTCTTTAATGACCTTGGAATTTAATCCATAAGAGATGGGTTCTTCGTCATGGGTACGCCTCATTCGTTGGTAATAGGACTCCACTTCAGCCTGCGTCACGTTATCATAGAAGTTACAAGCAGATGTGAGTACCAAATCGTCTCCATCGGTCTTGTTAACTCGCTTGGGTAAGTAGTTGGGGTCAAAGAGTATAGGATATAGTTCATCATACAGCATTTCAACCGACTGCCCTGCCTTCAACGGCAACTGCGACGGTGGAACAGTCAACAACAACGTCTTGAAGAAAGAAGGTGAAAAGCCGGGTTGTAGCTTTTCACAACCGTAATGATGATAGATACCATTAGAGAACCATATCCGTTTGAGATAGACTTCTAAAGCTTGAAACTCAGGATTGTCGATAGCGTTAGCATGCTGCGCATAAATCAGCTCTAGGACTTTTCGTATCTTGAGATTATATTTTCCAAACTGATCGGTGGTAATATCCCGACCAGCTTGTGCAGCTTTAGATAGATAGTAGATATATATTTTTTGTTGAAGGCTAAGCGTCTCAAAGCCTTTTAATCGATAACGAAGCATTTGCAAATCAGCAAATCGCTCGTCCGAGTAATTAAAATGTTGAATCACTATGAATGCAAAATAATAAAATTATTTTTTCTTAGATTTCGGTTTGCGTCCTCTTTTCTTAGGCGCAACAGGCTCTTGAGGCTGTGCTCCTAAATGTTCAATCCTGTATTCACGAGGAGTACAGTTGTTTAGTTTATAAAATGCGGAATAAAATGACTGTCTATTCGCAAATCCTACCACATCAGAGATTTCTTGCATGTTCAAATCTTGATAGCGCTTATCTGCGAGTAATGCCATCGCCTCTTCGATACGAAACTTATTCACAAAGGAAGTATAATTCATGTGAAAACGAACATTGACAGCCGCTGATATGTATCGTGTGTTGGTACCAAGCTCATCGGCTAACTTTTTCGCTGAATAATTCTGATCTTTATACTTCTTCTGAATAAGGATAATGTCTAAGATTTTTTCCTTCAGTTCGTCCATCAACTGGGGACTAACGAGCGAACGGTAGGCAGCCTCCTTCTCTTTTTTCTCGGTGATGTTATACTTTGCCATACAATTCGTGATTTATAATGTTATTCTCTATACTTGCAAATATAGTTATGTTTTTTAATTTTCACAAGTTTTATCACAAAAATTCTATAAGTTTTCACTATTTACAATGATTTTTTGCACAATTTGTGAGTTTTATTATCATATCCGTCGAAACTAATACATCATTAAGTAAATGAAGAACTTAGAGAAATAGATGAGCATTGCCATTTCAAGAACTAAAGAACTACTATCGTTAAAAATAAAACAACAATGACAGATAGAGAAGAAAATGCTATCAGACAAACGATTGTTTATTTTTCATAAAAGATAATAATAATTCATTGAGTCTTACTTAAAGCCTTTTGTAGCACGAAAATGTTACATGGTTTGCATTTCTTCATAAATTCGTTGTACAGGGAGTCCCATGACATTATAATAACTGCCTTCAAGTTTTGTCACCCCCACATACCCTATCCATTCTTGTATGCCATATGCACCAGCCTTGTCAAAAGGTTGATATTTTGAAATATAATAATTTATCTCGTCGTCCGAAAGCTCCTTAAAAGTAACATTTGTGCTGACACTAAACGCCTTCTGTTGGGAAGTTGTGGTGAGACAAACGCCTGTTATCACCTGATGGGTGCGCCCACTCAACAGCCGAAGCATGCGCCTTGCATCCGATTCATCAACAGGTTTGCCCAGCACTTCCTGTCCAACAACAACGACAGTATCGGCTGTGAGCAACAATTCTCCATGACAAACGTCATAGGCACTCGCCTTTTCTTTTGCAATGAATTGTGGCACTTGGGCAACTGGCAAATCTTTCGGATAATCTTCAGGAACGTACTTTTTTACCTTCACCGTAAAAGGTAAATCTAATCCTTCTAACAGTTCCTTTCTACGTGGTGAGTTAGAAGCAAGAATAAGATGATAGTTCGTCATATCTTTTCGTTTGTTTTTCCTATTTTTCCTTAATGCGCTGTGTTACCAACCGAATGCCGTCTGGTCGTTCAACCATAATTTCTTCACTCTTAACACTTGCTCAATGATGTCTCTACCACAGCCTTCACCGCCCCGATAATGGCTCACATAAGTGGACAGTTCTTTAATTTCAGCAACGGCATCAGCAGGACAACAGGGACAACCACATTGCTTCATGACCTCATAATCTGGTATGTCGTCGCCGACAAATATCACTTCTTCATCGGTGAGTCCGTATTTCTGGATAAAATCCTGATAATGCTTAATTTTAACGCTACAGCCCATATAAATATCTTCCAACCCAAGACTCTCATAGCGCAGACGCACAGCTGGCGTATTTCCACCCGTCAAAATGGCTATCCGCAGACCTCTTTTTTGCGCAAGCTGAATGGCATAACCGTCTTTGATATTGATGGTTCGCAAGGGTTCTCCATCGCTATCCAGCGTGATAGTAGACTTCGACAACACACCGTCTACATCAAATATAATCGCTTTTATTTTGCTTAAATCGTAATTTATCATCGCTTTTATCGTTTTTCTGTGAAAGCTTTCATTTCTGCAAAGTTAATTATAATTCCATGAATTGTCGGCATTTTTATCAACATTTGATGTTTTGCGCACGGCTCTTTCATGGAAGAATCGTAATTTTACAACAAAAATGGACTACCAAAACGCAGTGTTTGCAACATTAGTCGCAAGCTTGATTGAATAAAAATAAATGCTGAATTTTCTTTACAAAGTGCCTCTCATAACTCGCGTGAAATCAACCAACGGCAAAGTGGGTCGCAAATACGCGAGTTATGAAAGACTTTTGTAATTCATTGCTATTGAATACATTACACATAAACCATTCCCTTTCATTCGATTTTTTATCATTTCTCGGCGGCTAAAGCATTGAGATAAGCCTGCTATTTGCATGCTTTAAGGCTCTTAGGTCATGTGAATAACACGGCTAAAGAGTGTTTCCAAGCTCGTTAAGTCAACGCTTCAGCCAGAAAAGACGTTTATTTTGTTCAAATCAGTGCATTTTTGCAGGTCGTTTGCCTATTGAAATTTTCTATTTTGAAGATTTTAGATG
>NZ_JRPQ01000065.1 GCF_000762405.1 Hoylesella timonensis S9-PR14
ACTCTCTTGCATTTTGACCTCAAAAATAAGCTCAAAATCTAACAAAGCTAATTTATAGAACCAGCCTTACTTAACTTAAATCATTGGAATGAAGAAATTTTTATTTTTAACGTATGTACTAACTATTGCATTCAATGCCATGGCAACTATCCAGACAAGCCAAACGCTACCTACAGATGGAAAGCCTGAACACTGTTACACGATAACCAATGGACAAGGTTATTATTGCAACGCAACGACATCACCAACAAAGAACTCGGCAAATTATGCCAAGTTTGCCTTTTACAAGAGTGACAAAGTCGATTCCTACTACATCTATAATATGACCGCCAACAAATGGGTGAGCTATCAGGTAGCTAACCAGTATTCTCCCAAACAAGGCTTTGTGTCAATGACGGATGCAAAACAAAAGGCTGCCATTTATAAAATCACGGAGATACAGGGTGGGGCTTTCGAAATTCAACCCTACACAACCACTGGTGTTGCAAGTATCTACTTAAATTGGTTTCAAGGCGTAGGCAACTCTAATCCTGAAAACGGCACCGTTACGCTTGGACTTTGGACGGACAACGGCACTCAGGACGCTGGTTCAAGGTGGTTCTTGACAGAAGTGGGTGTGAAACACAACTATATTCTTTTTAGCGACGGTATGCCCAGTTCTGCAACGGTTACCATCAACGGGCAAGTGTTCAAAGGACTGAATGCACAGGGAAATCAATCAATAACTATCGAAGGCGACCTTCGGCAAAGCGATGTGAAGGTAAGTGTTGGTGGCGGTAGCGTGGCGAAGGTGACGATAGACAACCTCAACTACCAAATAGACGTGAAGTTCATCCAATTCTTTACGCCAACCAATGGCATAGAGGCAGAAAAGAAATATCCTTATTTGTTGCAAATGCCCATGGCTTATATCAAGATGACAGGCAACAACTTGCATCATACCACCAAACGAAGTGAGGCGGATAAATTTATCATGATTGAATCTGAAAGCCAAGGGCATTATTTCATTTATGACTTGTCTGCGAAATGCTATCTTACTTATATCAACGTGGAAAACGGTAGTAGTCATACACATACCAACGAAAGCTATGTGAGATATACGACAGAAAAATCAAAGGCAAGCACTTGGCAGATGTACTATCTCTCTGACCAAAGTGTGGCTATCCTTCCAAGCGAAATCACAAACCCCACAGCAAGCTCTCCCTCGCTCAACTTTACTGGTGGCATTGACTATGGTTGTGTCCTCAACCTTTGGCGTGCCGATGACGGCAACTCCGCATGGAAGTTTGTTGATCTCTCTGCAGGTTCTATGCCTTGTGCCACATTAATGTATGCCCTTCCCGGTGCGCCATACATGCACAAGTTGACACCCAATGAAGGAGAGAAAGTCATTGACGTTGACCTTCAGGCAATCCCAACCTTGTCGCTGAAAGAGGATCGCATCGCCTTGGGCAATCAATACAAGTACGTATCAGGCACAGCGCCCACAAGTGAGGGCGAATATGTGTACACGGTGAAGACCAAAGGGGACAACGGAGGAGAAGAAACACTGACTAAAGTTCGCCTTATCGTAGACGCTCACATGCAGTCTCCAACTCCTATGATGAGCTGGCTGACATGGAACTGGTTTGCGCATTCCATCGCTCACGATAAAATAATAGACATTGCCAAAGGCATGCAAAAATACGGACTTATTGATGCTGGTTTCAATTCTATCGTGTTGGATGACACATGGGCTAAACAAACCACCGACAAGAACGACTTGACATATGACGCCCTAAAGTTTCCTGATGGCATTACTGGCTTAAAAACCGCCCTCAAGAAAATCAATCAGCAATTGAAAGTTGGCATTTATAGTGACGCAGGGTCTATGACTTGCGAGAATTATCAACCAGGGTCGTACGGATATGAATCCCAACACGTTGCGTTGTTCGACTCATGGGGCGTAGACATGCTTAAATATGATTACTGTAACCGTGAAGCAAGCACTCAAGTGAGCTATTCCCGAATGGGGAAGGTGATAGCCGAACTTAACAAAACACGCAAAGCCAAAGGCGAAACGCCTTTCGTGTTCAACATTTGTGAGTGGGGTAAAACCCAACCTTGGACGTGGGGTGCCGAAGCAGGAGGATCAAGCTGGCGTGCCACAAGTGATGCTCGTGAAGACTGGATAGGTAACAACTCGAGACCAGGTGTAATTGGTGGCGTTGACGAAGTTCGACGCTTATGGATGTACGCTGGAGTGAACCGTTTCAATGACCTCGATATGATGTGTATCGGACTTCATGGCTTAGGAGGACCGAGCAACAATACGGCTGCACATCAACAAAATGGTGGGAAGATTAAGGGTTTGACCGATTCGCAAGCACGTACACAAATGTCATTGTGGTGCATGCTTGCAAGTCCGCTGGCTTTGACGTGTGACCTCCGTGAAACTCCTAAAGGTGAGGCGAACTCTATTCAAGACCTACCTACCCCACTGATTACCAATGCCGACATTGAAACGCTAACCAACAAAGAAATTCTTGCCATTAACCAAGATGCACTCGGACAACAGGCTGAATATATGGAGTCGCTTTCAACAGGTAAGGTGAACTACTCTAGTACGGGGTACGATGTCTATGTTAAAGATTTGACAGGTGGACGCATGGCTGTATCTGTGACTAACCGCAGTGGCTCGACGGTAGAGATACCCGCACTAAAACTCATCAATCTTTATCTAAAAGCAGACACGAAATACGATTGCCACGAAGTTTGGTCGAAAACTGACACTCAAATCGAAAACGAGTTGGTGGTGGGGTCGCTCAAAGCCTACGAGACAAAAGTTTATGTTTTAGCCGTTCATAAAGGTGAAGACACTGCTATTGAAAATATTGTAGGGTCGTTACAAACTAACAATGAAACACCTCGCTACGATCTTTCAGGTCGCATCGTGAACGAAAACTTCAAAGGCGTTTCTATAAAAAATGGGATAAAAACCATTCGCCTATAACCTTGAGCATACCTCATCGTAAAAGACGCAATGAAGTTCTATGAAAAACTTCATTGCGTCTAATTTTTGAAAAAGAGCGTTTTTATGAACTTTGTCTTTTTAGACAGAGAGGTAAAGCTTATATAAAAAAGGTGTGAGGATATGACAAAAACTTTACAATTTATCAAATGATAGGCAAAGATATGCCGTTGATTTTTTGATAAATCTCCAACGCATACACATCGGTCATGCCACTGATATAATCGATGACAGCCATGATGCGCGTTTCAAGGTCAGGACTTTGTATATCGTATTGGCTACTAAAACGACGGAGGAGCTGTTGCGAATAAAACCGTTCGGGATTTACTGCAGCTTCAATCATCGTTTCCATCAGTGTTTGCATAATTTTATAACCAGCTAACTCTACATCCAACACGGGCTTGCTGTGATAAATGCGCTGATATGAAAGTGTCGAACAATGCTTGTAGGCCTGACGTTGCGTTTCGTCAATGTGGTCGATGAGGCTACCTTCGAACGTTCCATTCAAGATTGCCTCCTCGTTAGCAACAAAGGCTTCAACGCATTTGTTTTCCAATTTGCCAACAGCACAGGCTCGCATATACACAACTTTTTCGTTGTTATCGGTAAGTCCCTCGTCCGCTATACGCTGTTTGATGTGCCTTTGTGTTTCTTCATCAAAGAAGCCCATCAGCAAATGTGCAGTTTCTTCAAAAGAAAGAATCTTGAGTTTATGGGCATCTTCAATATCCATAATTTCATAACAAATATCATCTGCAGCCTCTACTAAATAAACCAAAGGATGCCGTGCATAGCGTATCGGCTCGTCTGGTTGCGAAAGTTTCATGATTTCTAACTCATCTGCCACCTTTATATATGTTTCCTCTTCACTGGAGAAAAAGCCAAATTTGCCATGATTTCCTGCTAAACTGCTGGCAAAGGGGTACTTTACAATGCTTGCCAAGGTGGCGTATGTCATGACAAACCCACCGATACGTCTGCCGTTAAAACGATGAGTAAGCAATCGGAATGCGTTGGCATTGCCCTCAAAGTGGGTGATATCATCCCAAAAGCGTTTGCTTAAACGTGATTGCAAATAATTTCCAGCTCCTTCGGTGAAAAAAGTTTGTATGGCTCGTTCACCACTATGACCGAATGGAGGGTTCCCCATGTCATGCGCCAAGCATGCGGCACTCACGATGGTACCAATTTGTTCAAACAAGGTTCCACGCAATTTGGGGTGCCGTTCGCAAAGCAAAGTGGAGACATCCATTCCTAAAGACATGCCGACAGAAGCCACTTCCAGAGAATGAGTCAGTCGGTTGTGGACAAAGATAGACCCCGGTAGCGGAAAGACTTGCGTTTTGTTCTGCAGACGCCGAAATGGCGCAGAGAAGATGAGACGGTCGTAATCACGCTTAAATTCCGACCGATCGTCATGACGCTCGGCATGTTTTAACTCTTGTCCGAAGCGTTTGTTAGAAATTAAAGATTGCCACTTCATAGCACAAAAGTACAAGTAATTTGTGTAATTTGGTTCTTTTTAAGGATAAAAATGCCACATTATGGCGATTATTCGTTATTTTTGCATCTTATAATCAGCATCATACGAAGAAAGACTACGTAAGTGATGGCATGATTTCCAGATTAAATGAAGAACGAATAAGATGATACAGATAAAAGTTATCAACAAAGGACACCAACCTTTACCAACCTATGCAACAGCACAAAGTGCTGGAATGGATTTGCGAGCAAACATTGAAGCTCCGCAGGTGTTGAAACCTATGGAGCGCAAACTCATAGCTACGGGGTTGTATATCGCACTGCCCGAAGGCTATGAAGCACAAATACGACCACGCAGTGGACTGGCTCTGAAACATGGGATTACTGTATTGAACACTCCAGGAACAATCGATGCCGATTATCGAGGCGAGATTAAGGTGCTGTTAGTGAACTTCTCTGACAAGGAGTTTGTTATCAACGATGGTGAGCGTATTGCTCAAATGGTCATAGCTCAACATGAGCAGGGACAATTTGTTGAAGTGACACAGTTAGACGAAACCGACCGAGGAGCAGGAGGATACGGTCACACTGGTGTCAAATAATTGATGGTTAGACGTAAATATAGAATAAGTTGAAAATATTGTATCAATATCATACCCCTTGGACATGGATGTTATTCATGCTTCTGTTTCTCTCTAAGCCCATGCTTGCACAAGAGAGTCAGGAAGAAGTTGTGACCGAAGAAGGACTGAAATCCATGCTTTGGGATGATGCTCAAACACGCTATGACTATCTGTTCTTGCAAGCCGTGTGCCAACAACTCAATGGGAAAAATGACTTAGCCTTTGACTTGTTGAAACAATGCCTTGCCATTCACCCACAAGCTGCCGAAGCTTATTTCTTACAAGGACAGCTGTATGCCAACCAGCGCAATGACTCGTTGGCACTTCAAAACTTTGAAAAGGCAGCTTCACTTCAGCCAAAGAACACCGATTATCAAGAACGAGTGGCACAATATTATATCGGTACGGGCGCTTACGAAAAAGCAATTACTGCTTATGAGCAAATCTATGAAAGCCATCATGAACGGTCGGACGTGCTCAACATTTTGGCACAGTTATACAATCAACAGAAGGATTATGACAAAATGCTGTCAATCATAGATAGAATAGAATTAGCTGAAGGCAAAAGTGCAGAACTGACTTTGTCGAGAATGAATATCTATGAGATGCAGGGCAACAAGACCCGAGCCTATGAGACATTGAAAGCGTTGACAAAATCTTTCCCGAATGATGTTGAATATCGAGTAATGTTGGGCAATTGGCTGATGCAGAACGATAAGCAAAAAAAGGCTTATCAATTATTTGCACAAGCTTACAAGGAAGAGCCTAACAATGCTACAGTACTGGCTTCACTGTACGATTACTACAACACCGTGGGTGATAAAGACAAGGCAGCAGATTTGCGAGATCGTATTTTGATGAGTAAGCAAACGCCATTGCAAACCAAATTAACGATGTTTCAACAAGTGATTCGCGACAATGAAGCGCATCAACGTGACAGTACAGAAATACTCAACCTGTTCCAAAAAGTAATGAAAGCCAATCCCAAAGATGCAGATATCGCCTCTTTGGCTGCAACGTACATGTACTTGAAACACATGCCAACGGACACGGTACAGGCGGCTTTGCAGCATGTGATTGATATCGCACCAGAACAATCGGCTGCTCGACTGCAACTCTTGCAGACATATGTACCCAAAAAGAATTGGCAGAAAATAATAGAGATTTGCGAACAAGGAGCACAATTCACTCCTAATGAAATGGCCTACTACTATTATTTAGCATGGGCGCACGTTCAGCAAGATCATCAAAAACAAGCCATTGAAGCATTAAGGAAAGGCGTGAGTACGATCAATGCCAATAGCGATGCTGGCTTAGTGAGTGAGTTTTATGCCATGATGGGCGACCTATTGCACCAACAAGGTGATAAAACAGAAGCGTTTGCTGCCTACGATAGTTGCTTGCAGTGGAAAGACGATAACATCAGTTGCTTGAACAATTACGCATACTTCCTGAGTGAAGATGGGAAACAGCTGTCTAAAGCCGAGGAGATGAGTTATCGAACCATCAAGGCAGAGCCTTCCAATGCCACTTATTTAGACACATACGCTTGGATTTTATTCTTACAAGAGCGGTATACAGAGGCGAAGTTGTATATTGACCAAGCTCTTCAAAATGACACAGACTCTTTGCAAAGCAGTGTTATCATAGACCATGCTGGAGATATTTATGCAATGAACGGTCAGGTGCAGCAAGCATTGGAGTATTGGACCAAAGCCTTAAAACTGGCAGATAAAAGTGACAAGGCTTTCATTGAAAGAAAGATAAAACAGAAGAAATACATCAAAAAATGAAACACATCATAAACTTTCTATACTTGAGTTTCGGGCTTCTCTTCATTACCTCTTGTGCATCAAAAAAGAGTATGACGAAGGAACCCGCAAAAGGAGAGATTTCCAAGCAATCCACTCAAATACCTGCGGAAGAGATGAGCAAACACCTCTTCGTGAAGAAGGTGATAGACAATGGGGTATATGCGCCAAACATTGTGGGAAAAATATCTTTTCAATTAACACGTGGCAGTCAGCGCATCTCTGCACCGGGTTCATTGAAGATGCGTAAAGACAAGGTAATACGCCTGCAACTATTCATTCCATTCTTGGGTAGTGAAGTTGGTAGGATAGAATTTACACCCGATGGAGTGCTTGTCATTGATAGGATTCACAAGGAATATGTCAAAGCCACTTATGACGATGTTGCATTCCTGCGAAACAATGGATTAAACTTTTATAGCTTGCAGGCACTGTTTTGGAACCAATTGATGATTCCTGGAGAAAAGCAAGTTAAAGCATCAGACTTAGAAAACTTTAGAGTAAATCTAACTCAAGCTGGAGACTTTTACCCCATTACTTTAGTGAAGGGAGCTATGACCTATCTTTGGAATGCCAACAAAAACAATGGGCGAATAGCTACTGCGGTGATAAATTATGTGAACAGTCAACAAGAAAAATCTGTTCTGACATGGAATTATCAAAACTTTAAGAGTATTGGGTTGCAATATTTTCCTTCAACACAGTCGTTTACCTTTACGACTCGCCAAGGTGCAAAGACCCGTCAGCATGGAGAAGTAACGATAGCAATGGACGACATAAAAACAGATGCAGATTGGGAAGAACGCTCCACCGTTTCCAATCGCTATCAACGAGTAGATGCAGAGGACATTATAGGAAAGCTTTTAAACAGTAAATGAAACGATATCTAATTATACTTGTAGCACTGTCTTTGTCGATTTCTCTTTCGGCACAGAAGAAACGGACTCCTATTAAAAGGAAGGCAAAGACCACAACAACTACAAAGAAGACCACAAACGTCAAGAAAAAAAATAGTAAGACAGCCAAGTACTCTACGCCATCCATTAAGGGCTTAGAGAATCAACGTAGTCAAGTACAGCGTAAAATCAAGCAACAAGAGCGTGCACTTCGAGAAAATCAATCTGATGTCAAGAAGCGTTTGCAGGATCTTCTCATTCTCAACACCGCCATCACGGACAGACAGAAAAACATAGAGACCATTGAGAGCGACATACAGCATTTGGATGGAAATATCCAAATACTGCATACACAACTCCAAACCTTAGAGGAACAACTGGCTGAACGAAAGAAAAAATATATCAAATCGATGGCGTATATGACTCGCAGTCATACCATTCAAGAAAAATTAATGTTTATCTTTTCGGCAAAAGACTTTGCGCAAATGTACCGTCGTTATCAATTTGTGCGTGACTATGCTGCCTACCAACGTGCCCAAGGTGAAAGCTTGAAAGCCAAACAGCAACAAGTAAACGACAAGCAAGCACAGCTGCATCGCGTAAAAGGACAGAAGAATAATTTGCTTTGGAAAGGAAAGAAGGAAAAGGAAACACTTGAAGGCCAACAAAATGAACAGAAGCAGAAGGTAAGCAGTCTGCAGAAAGAACAAAAAACCATCCAAGTTGTTATTTCTCAACAGCGGCAAAAAGATGCTGCTCTGAATGCCGAAATTGATAAGTTGATAGCCATAGAAGTAGCAAAGGCAAAGGCACGTGCTGAGGCCGAGGCGAAGAGAAAAGCGGCATTGGCAGAAGCTGCACGAAAGAGAGCTGCAGAAGTAGCCAGAAAGAAAGCTGAAGCCGAAGCTGAAGCCCGCGAGAACGCACGACGTATCGCTGAAGCCAAACAGCGAGAAGAACAACAAAAAGCACAAGCACGAGCTGCAGCCGCCGCAGCAGAGAAGGCTCGCCAAGAACAGTCGGAAGCGCAAGCGCGTGCTGCCGCACAAGCTCGAGAAGCGGCTGAGCAAAAAGCTCGAGAAGCTGAAGCAGCGCGTGTGGCTGCCGAACGAAAAGCGGTAAGCGATGCTGTACGCAACAAAGAAAACATTGAAAGAGCCCAGAAAAGAGCGGACGAAAGCTTGAAAATGAGTTCTGTGGATAGAATGTTGAGTGGTGGATTTGAAGCCAATCGAGGGAGATTACCTATCCCTATCACAGGAGGTTATAGAATTGTGAGCCATTTTGGGCAGTATCAAGTGGAAGGACTCAAGAATGTAACGCTCGATAATAAAGGTATCAATATCTTAGGAAGTGCTGGCTGTCAAGCTCGTTCTATCTATGATGGCGAGGTGAGTGCCGTCATGACGTACGGAGGAACAACGGTCATCATGGTTCGTCACGGCTCGTACATTTCTGTTTACTGTAATTTGAGTTCCGTTAGAGTTGTGAAAGGACAAAAAGTAAGTACGAGGCAGGCACTCGGCACTGTAGGAAAAGATAATATTCTACAATTCCAACTACGCCATGGCACCGCAAAACTGAACCCCGAATCTTGGTTGGGAAGATAAGTTTGGGCTAACTTTGGCTGCATGGTGTTTTTGAAGAAGACATTGCATCTAATATTTACTGAAATAGCGTTTGCAACACCGAGAGCGATTTTAGCTCAGGGAACGAAGGTACATGCAATCGATAAAACTTTAATATCATCTCAACGCAACGGTTGCGTTCCTGCCTGGTAAACTTAAAAACATGCATGGAATCGTAATTCATTCGCATGAGCAGTCGAATTTTTGATGCCTCACTCGGCACAATAAAATCCCCATGCGCAGGTTGATTAGGTGTAAAGACGCCATTGCGCAAATCAAAGAATTCATGACCCGTGTCGTCCTCCAAGTTAGGATAAAATCCAATAAACCGAGTCAAATGCAACATAAAAACCAAATGGAAATTAGCAAAACCTGTTGTCGCAGCATCTAACCAATGTACACTTGTCGTTACATATTGATACAACGCCCCACTGGCTTGTTCTCCTTTCACACATTGATACAGAAATTCGGCAATGAAAAGCGAGATGGAAAGCTTCAATGCGTCAAAAGGAATACTTAAATATGGATTAACCATACGCACCTCTTTCAAGCGTGGAAGACGTCCATTGTGAAGTGCATCATATTCGATTTCTAAATGAGTAAGCGGCTGAAAAAACTGTACTCCTATGCGCCCATGCTTCGTTTTCTTGACACGGTGTATAAAAGTGACGCAACCCATTCGTTCTGTGAACAAATCCACGATCAATTGAGCATCGCCATACTTAAGTGCACGCAGTACAATTGCTTCTGTCTTTACCAACATTAATTCTGAATTTGAAGAACAAAAATACTAATTTTCATTGATTTATTAAAAAATATCAGATAATATTTGGTACATAAAGAAAATTGTCCTACCTTTGCACCCGCTAATCAAATGGCACGGTCCCTTCGTCTATCGGTTAGGACGTGAGATTTTCATTCTCAAAAGAGCAGTTCGATTCTGCTAGGGACTACTACTGAAATAAAAAGAAAATCAAAGAAGATGGCAAACCACAAATCATCACTTAAAAGAATCCGTCAGGACAAAGTTAAGACTTTGCACAATAAGTATTATGCAAAGACAATGCGTAATGCAGTGCGCAAGTTGCGTGCTATGGACAACAAGGATGAAGCTATCAAGCTATTTCCTGTAGTACAGAAAATGTTAGACAAATTAGCTAAGACTAATACCATCCATAAGAATAAGGCTGCAAACTTGAAATCAAGCTTGTCACAACACATTAACAGCCTCGGATAAGTCTATTTTAACATTGAAAATATTCAAAGGTCACATCTCTTATGAAATGTGGCCTTTTACTATTTTCTCGAAGACTTGGTATGCGCATCGTGGTAATATCCACCACGTTTAGAACCCAACAAAAAAGGTTCTGCAGCCTGATAGCGAATCCGAAAAGGTGCACCCGTATAATTTCGTGCAGGACCTATCACAACAATCCAGCCATCAATAAATCCCGCTTCTCCCACAATCAAGTCGTTAGCCGAAGCCACCTCCACAGGTAAATCACCTCGCCATTCCCACATTAATTGTTTAATTTTTTCTTCAGAACAATTAAAAATTTCATTTATCTTTAAGCGATGCCCATCTTTTTTGCTAAATGTAGCACAATCACAAGTTTTCCAAACCACAGAATCTTGATCTGTAATGACGGATTGAAAGGTCACACAGTCTTCATCCTCATAAGCTCTATAAATCTCGATGTGTCGACTCCCTTCTGGATTTGTCTCGAGATAATCTTGATAACTACGCTCCAAAACCTGAAAGAAAGCACGCTCATCGCTCACCTGTTCGCCTTCCACACCGACCACATCGTTAATCCAATTCCGAATACTCGTTACAGCTTCAGGCTCACCTTCTAACGGAAACTCAGCAGATACTTGATAACGTTGTCGTTGAAAGGTGACCTTCTGTGTCGTGGTAAATACGACACCCGCCATTGAAGAAATGGCGAATAAAGCTAAGACGAATAAAAAAGTAATTTTCTGCACCATGATTTCTACTTGCAAATTTAATAAAAATTCGGTGGAAACGGCCCTCGCTTTTAGGCATTTTTAGTTGTAAAACATTTCATCAATTCCCATTAATTTCGTATCTTTGCAACAATGTACGAAGTATTTCTGCAGACAAAGAAAACTTGTCTGCTTTAAGTTTTCTTCAATTTGCAAATATAATTTTACAAGATATAAAATGGCAGAAAAACAAAATACCGAAAACAACTATTCAGCCAGTAATATTCAAGTATTGGAAGGGCTGGAAGCGGTTCGTAAACGCCCTGCAATGTACATCGGCGACATCAGTGAGAAAGGTCTTCATCATCTCATCAACGAGACTGTAGACAACTCTATTGATGAAGCGATGGCAGGTTATTGCACGGACATAGAGGTAACCATTAACGAAGATGAGTCCATCACTGTGCAAGATAATGGGCGTGGTATCCCCGTCGACCAACACGAAAAACTACACAAATCCGCCTTAGAAGTGGTCATGACGGTACTCCATGCTGGAGGAAAGTTCGACAAAGGCTCCTATAAAGTCAGTGGAGGTCTTCACGGAGTTGGTGTGAGTTGTGTCAACGCATTATCATCTCACATGACATCTCAGGTATTCCGAGATGGCAAAATCTATCAACAAGAATACGAAAAGGGAAAACCTCTCTACCCTGTAAAGGTTGTTGGAGAAACCGACAAGCGAGGTACACGCCAACAATTCTGGCCAGATGGTTCTATTTTTACTACCACTCATTTCCAGTGGGACATCATCGCAAGGCGCATGCGTGAGCTTGCTTTCCTCAATGCCGGCATCCGCATCACGCTTACAGACCTGCGTCCTAACGATGAAGGCAAGACACGAACAGAGGTATTTCATGCCAAGGACGGACTCAAAGAGTTTGTTCGCTACGTAGACAGGCACCGCACACACCTGTTTGATGATGTCATCTATCTCAAAACCGAAAAGCAAGGCATCCCTATTGAGGTAGCCATCATGTACAATACTGACTATTCAGAAAACATCCATTCATACGTCAACAACATCAACACCATTGAGGGAGGAACTCACCTCACTGGTTTCCGTGCCGCATTGACACGTACATTGAAAACGTATGCAGACAGCGAACCTACTATCTCCAAACAAATTGAGAAAGCAAAAATAGAGATTGCTGGCGAAGACTTCCGTGAAGGACTCACTGCTGTCATCTCCATTAAGGTGGCAGAACCCCAGTTTGAAGGTCAAACGAAAACTAAATTAGGCAATAGCGAGGTGTCTGGTGCTGTTCAACAGGCTGTAGGAGAAGCCCTCAGCAACTATCTTGAAGAGCATCCAACAGAGGCTAAACAGATTTGTGAGAAGGTTGTATTAGCCGCAACCGCTCGTATCGCCGCTCGAAAAGCACGCGAAAGTGTACAGCGTAAAAACTTTATGAGTGGTGGAGGATTGCCAGGTAAGTTGGCAGACTGCTCCAACAAAGACCCAAAAGATTGCGAAATATTCCTCGTCGAGGGTGACTCTGCAGGTGGCTCTGCTAAGCAAGGGCGAGATAGATATACACAAGCAATATTGCCTTTACGTGGAAAAATCTTGAATGTCGAAAAGGTACAATGGCATCGTGTCTTTGAAGCAGAGTCAGTAATGAACATCATTCAAAGCATTGGCGTGCGCTTTGGTGTAGAAGGAGAAGCCGACCGTGAGGCAAATATTGACAAACTACGTTATGACAAGATTATCATCATGACCGACGCCGATGTCGATGGTTCACACATCGACACCCTTATTATGACGCTCTTCTATCGATTCATGCCGAAAGTTATTGAAGAAGGACACCTTTACATCGCTACTCCACCGCTCTACAAATGTTCGTATAAGAACAAAGCCAGCGAGTATTGCTACACCGAACAACAACGACAGGCATTCATTGACAAATACGCCAATGGCGAAGAAGACAGCAAAAGCATTCACACGCAGCGCTACAAAGGTTTGGGAGAGATGAATCCCGAGCAACTTTGGGAAACCACAATGAACCCCAAGACTCGCTTGCTCAAGCAAGTAACCATTGAGAATGCTGCCGATGCAGATGAGATTTTCTCCATGCTCATGGGCGATGACGTAGAACCACGTCGTGAATTTATTGAAAAGAATGCTACCTATGCGAACATTGATGCATAAGTAACTCACTCCTTAGTTACACGGAACATGATAAGTATTGTCATGTTCCGTTTTTTATTGAATGACACGATATGTCATTGTCTTTCAGCGAATCACCGTACCGTTGATTGGTGGTAAGCCGCTTGACTCATATACAGCGCAATGGTCTTAAAGCGCACATACGCTTCGCTGAGATACATATAACCTTGATAACGGGAGTTTGTACCCCATGAATTTTTCGCCTTAAAGAACACTCTACCTTGTTTATCGTGTGCCATCCCCACTAAAACCATACAATGGTCATCTGTGGTTTTTAAGGTTTCAAACCCACGCTGCCGCATTTCTGCGGTCACATGAACAGGCGCATTGTCCAACGTTGCCACACCATTGGCAAACGAGAAGCCAGGCTCACTGATGTCGCCCTCCCAACAAACTGGATGTCCAGCTTGCAACGCCTTTTTGAGATGCATCATTAAAGTATCCAAAGGAAGATTCTTAAACGCTTGCCTAAACTGATTGTCTGGTATCTCCAAAACAAAAGAGTCTCCGTATGGATGGTGGGTAAAACTCGTTAATGACAAATATTCTTGAGGCAAACACACACTGTGCGCAAACTCCAAAGGCGTATATTCGGCGTGCAAAAAGAAGACGAAGCGAGGCAAAGAGCCAAGCTCTTGGTCTAACTTATCCTCCATAAGATGCCGCAATTGACTTAGCGAGGAGACGCAAGAAGCCAAATGTCGCATTTTTCTACGCAACACATTGTAATTCACATTTTTAGCTGGGTACGAGTCCTCATGCAGCAATCCGTAACGCTGTATCAAATCAAGTGTCATGGATGCAACTCCTCGCAACAGAATGGTCTTCTTTCCCCTCATAAAGAAAGCCTCTTGTGTCTGCTCCTCTAACAACTTTCTTGCCAAATAGTCGACCGATAAATCTACCGAGTCCCCCATCATCAAACGCTCAGACTCAATGGTTCCCAACATGGCGTAGAGCCAACACAGCGAACTCGCTCCTTGATTTTTTACGGGAGTTGTCTTGATGAGTACATCGTCGGTAAACCTCTCGTCCACACGTGTTGGAGGAAGAGGCTGGCTGCATCCCATTAAAATGGCGATGACTAACAAACAGGCTGTCCATATTCTATTCATGCAAAAGCAAAGTTAGCAGTATTCTGAAGAATAACAAAGAAAATCAAGTAATTTAATTATACCAGTGCCACCAATCTGTAGAAGCATATAAAAATCACACACATTCATGAGAAAGAAAACGAGCTAATTGTAAATATAATTCAGAAAAATAAAAGTTGATTCTAGCTTTCCATTGGCATCAAAAATTGCATTTTTATCTTCGTCACAACGCATTTTTTCCGCAAAAGTAATGAGTTAATCGCGCTATAATGACTGTTTTGGCTCACTACTCCATTACTTTTGTGGTGTTATTACATTACTCTAAGCACCTTAACTCAATGCTTCAACACCTATGTTCGGCAAGTAAAAACACGAAGTAATTGATAATAAGGAAGTTAAAATACTCGCGTATTTGCGACCGAACTAACAGTTGCTCGCAAATACGCGAGTATTGAAGCCCATAGTAAAGATTTTTCAGAAAAAAAAAGAGCAACTCTACAGCCCAATTATCCACCCCCTATTGAACTGTCTCATGAACAAAACAAAGCGGTTTTGTTTTGTGATTATTACAAATAACCTTAACTTTGCAACCATGAAATATCAGCTATCAGATTTTGAAATTATGGCACCTGTTGGCTCTCGTGAAAGTCTTGCAGCAGCCATACAAGCAGGGGCAGGTGCCGTTTATTTTGGCATCGGACAATTAAACATGCGTTCGCACTCAGCCAATCATTTTACGATTGACGATTTACACGATATTGCCGATACTTGCAAAGCGCATGGCATCAAAACCTATCTCACCGTCAATACCGTTATTTATGGCGAGGACATTCCCACCATGCACCAAATCATAGATGCCGCAAAAGACGCTAACATTTCGGCAGTGATAGCCAGCGATGTAGCTGTAATGACCTATTGCGTGGAGAGAGGTGTGGAAGTACACTTGTCTACCCAACTCAATATTTCGAACATAGAAGCCTTAAAGTTCTACGCACGCTTTGCCGACGTAGTGGTTTTGGCACGCGAATTGAACATGAATCAAGTCAAAGAAATCCACCAACAGATAGTGGCGCAACAGATATGCGGCCCACATGGTGGGCTGGTTCGCATCGAAATGTTCTGCCACGGTGCCTTCTGTATGGCAATAAGTGGAAAATGTTACATGAGTCTTCATGACGCCAATCGCTCCGCCAACCGTGGAGAATGCGTGCAAATATGCCGCCGTTCGTACACCGTCACCGATAACGAAACGGGCAACCAACTGGAGATAGACAACAAATATATCATGAGTCCAAAGGATTTGAAGACCGTTCGTTTCATCGATTGCATGATGGATGCAGGCGTACGCGTGTTCAAAATCGAAGGTAGAGCTCGTGGTCCAGAGTATGTGTACAACGTGGTAACGTGTTACAAGGAAGCCATTCAGTCGGTCATCGACGGCACTTTCACCGAAGAGAAGAAAGACGCATGGGACGAACGTCTGTCTGCCGTTTTTAACAGAGGGTTCTGGGACGGCTACTATCAGGGGCAGAAGTTAGGGGAATGGACAAAGAACTATGGCAACAAAGCCACCGAGAAAAAAATCTTAGTGGGCAAGGTAGTGAAGTATTTCTCTAAGTTGGGCGTTGCTGAGTTGGCAGTTGAAGCCGCTGAAATTGAGGTTGGCGAGCACTTGCTCATTACGGGTCCCACCACTGGCGTGATGTACTTTGACGCCAATGAGATACGCTACGAGCTACAACCCGTGCCGAAAGCCGAAAAAGGTTGGCGCATCTCCATTGCTGTGCCCGACAAGGTACGACCTAATGACAAGCTTTTCAAATTGGTAAAAACACAAAGCAAGAGATAAACAAACAAGGAAAAAGGAGAAAGATATGACCATAAACGAACTGCAAGACGAGGTAATAGAAGAGTTTTCAGAGTTCACCGACTGGATGGACAAGTATCAGATGCTCATTGATTTAGGCAACGAATTAGAGCCATTAGATGAGCAATACAAAACAGAATCAAACTTGATAGATGGCTGCCAAAGTAGGGTTTGGCTGCAATGCGATGAGAAAGACGGCAGATTAATATTCACCGCAGACAGCGATGCGCTGATTGTTAAAGGCATTATTGCCTTACTTATTCGTGTGGTGAGCAATCACACACCGAAAGAAATTATTGATGCAGACTTGTATTTTATCGACCGCATCGGACTTCGTGAACATCTCTCGCCCACTCGTGCCAATGGACTGTTGGCGATGACAAAACAAATGAAAATGTATGCTGTGGTGTATCAATCCAAGCTGTTATAATCATTTATCAAGAAAGTGAGAAAGCTCAAGACCATAGAAATGAACCGCTTGTCGGTAAAAGAGTTCAAAGAAGCCGACAAACTACCTCTCATCGTTGTGCTTGACGATGTGCGCTCATTATATAATGTAGGGTCTGTATTTCGGTCGTGCGACGCCTTTCGAGTAGAAGCGGTATATCTGTGTGGCATCACCGCCACGCCCCCACATCCCGAAATACACAAGACTGCTCTCGGTGGAGAGGATAGTGTAGCGTGGCGATACTTTGCATCAGCCACAGAAGCGGTAGAAGAATTGAAAAGAAACGGATATTTCGTGTATAGCATTGAGCAGGTAGAAGGCTCCACAAAGCTACAACACCTCACGCTCAACCGTCATCAGCGATATGCCGTAGTGTTTGGCAATGAGGTGAAAGGTGTGAACCAAACCACTGTTGATGCGTGCAACGGATGTTTAGAGATACCCCAATTTGGCACTAAACACTCGCTCAATGTCTCGGTAACTGCTGGCATTGTTGTGTGGGAGTTCGCACGTAAGATGTTCTTGTAAACTTACGCTAACAACATTCTCACCCAACTTTCGTCCTCTGCCATTCGTCACTCAGCTGACGAATGGCAGAGGATTTTTAGAGATTTCGTTTGATTAACGCCCAACGGGGAGCAGTGTAAAGCGAAATGCCTTGTCGCCATAAACCACACGATAGGCTTCCAAAGCCTCGGCTTTGGCACTCCATGAATCTACTCCTCCTACACCAGCCATCTCACTGTTGATATAAAGATTGGTGAAAAGAGACTTTGGCACTTGTTGCACATGCCTTTGTTCCTTGGCAACACCATCGTCCAAATCTTCTACCGTATAATGCAATGCCGATGCAGAGAAAGGCTTATCCGAGCGCACTAATAGTCCCATACCTCTTTTGTTGGTTTGCTTCCACCATCGCATATCGCTCTTGGTACCTGTTTCTTGCGGTCGGATATATGGATAAAACTGTTCGTCTGCTGTCTGTTGGTAGATGCCAAAGCGCTGAGAGAACTTACGGTCAGCGTAATTCTCTATAGGACCTCGCCCAAAAAATTCACTTTGCTCCATGTCGTAAGGCAACTGCATCACCATGCCAAAGCGCAACATATTAGGAACATTTGCTCCTTGTGTTGTCTGTAACTTTTGTTCTATTCGCATCTCACCAGAAGGATAGATAGCATAATCTACTATCAACTGCGCCTTTACCTCGGGCATATCGTAAGTAGAGGTTACTACCTGAATTTTCTTGTCCTTACCTTTAAGTTGCTTCACCTTCATGTCTATTAACTTCAAAGTGGGGTTACGCCACACCTGATACTTGGTACTAAGCCCCGCACCCATGTCGTTATCCGTCACTGCTCTCCAGAAACAAGGTTTTAATGTACCTCCTTCACCCAAGTAAGAAGTACCATTCACCATGTATTGAGCAAGTAAACCGGTTTGCTTATCAAACGCCACAGTTACTTGATGACTGGCAAATGTCAATTGTGCATCTTTCTTTTTGCTTATTTTCTTCAATTTCCCATACCACACAAGTGGTTCCATCTCGGGAAGTGACGTAGTGCCTTTTTCCACATAATAATCTTTCACTGGAAACTGTTGGTAGGCTACTCGCTGCCCTTTCTGCATGAGAGGTTCCGGCTGCTTCAATACAAAATCAACATTGAACTGCACATCCTCATTTTCAGGCAGGCTGGTGATTTGTGCCAAATGACATGGAAGCACCATCTCGACACTTTGCTGTGGTTGCACTTGTAGCTCGTTGACAGTTCCCGATTGCACCGCCTTGCCATTGGCAAGTACTGTCCATACTAACGCATAATTGCTCAAGTCTCGGAAGAAATATTCGTTCTTAATCTGTATTTTCCCTTGCATCAAGTCAATTGGTTGTACCCAAATGTTCTGATACTCATAGCCCAATTCATACATATGGGGGTTGGGTACACGGTCTGGACTGATAAGTCCGTTGCAGTTAAAGTTGTTATCGCTGGGGTCGTAATCGTTATAATCGCCACCGTACGCATAGATTCCACGCTTTTTATCACGCAAAGCTTGGTCGACGAAGTCCCACACAAAACCTCCTTGGAATTTAGGATATTTGCGTACCAAGTCCCAATATTCTTTCAAACCGCCGCCCGAATTGCCCATGGCATGATTGTATTCACATTGGATGAGCGGCTTTTGATCACCGGGTGCAGTTGACTTTGCATACTCTTCACATACCTGTTGAGAACGATACATGGGGCAATACACTTCGGTGTTGGCACCCTTTCCTGCACGTTCCCAATGAATGGGACGCGATTTATCCACACTCTTAATCCAGTTGAACGCTGCCGTGAAATTAGGTCCATCAACGGTTTCGTTTCCCATAGACCACATAATGATGCTCGGATGGTTGTAGTACATCTCCACGTTATGCTGATTGCGTTCCAATATCTGCTTAGCAAACATGGGTTGTTTTGCTGGAGAATCGTCTCCATAATGGAAGCCATGACTCTCTTGGTTGGCTTCTGCCACCACATAAAGTCCATACTCATCACACAAATCATACCACTGTGGGTCGTCTGGATAATGGCAGGTACGCACAGCATTGATATTGAATTGCTTCATGATTTGTATGTCCTGTATCATGCGTTCTCGACTCACAACATACCCACCATCAGGATCCATCTCATGTCGATTGACTCCTTGTATATAGATAGGCTGTCCATTAACGAGCAACTGGCTGTTTTTTATCTCTACTTTCTTGAAGCCTATGCGCTGCGGTATCACCTCAACAACCTTGTTACCTTTCTTTACTGTTGTCAGTAGGGTAAAGAGGTAGGGTGTCTCCGCTGTCCACTTCTTAACATTTTGAATATTGAACTGCACATTTCCATGTTGCAATCCTTTGAAATTTACCGTTTGTTTGGATACCGAAACACCATTGGCATCGAGCAAATTGAAGTCTACTATGGGGTTTCCCTTCACGTCTAAATCAACAGATAGCACGCCATCTTTATAATCATTCTGCAGGTCTGTGTTGACTTTCAAGTTACTTACTTGCACGTCTTTATTGCGTGCATACAGGAAACAATCACGACCTACGCCACTTAATCGCCAAAAATCTTGATCTTCGCAATATGACCCATCACACCAACGAAACACTTGGAAAGCTATTAAGTTACGACCTTTTTTCAAGAAAGGTGTAATATCAAACTCGGCAGCCACCTTTGAATCTTCTGCATAGCCAACATACTTGCCATTCACATACAAGTAGATGTTGGAGGTAACGCTTCCGAAATGGGCAATAACCTGTCGTCCCATCCAATTGTCGGGAATGTTGATGAAGCGGCGATAGCTACCCACATGGTTGTCTTTAATAGGAACCAAAGGTGGATTGTTCTTGAAATGTCCACGCCAAGCAAAGCCCACATTTACATATACGGGGTCGCCATATCCGTTCAACTCCCATAAGCCTGGTACGGGCATGCTTTTCCATGAGGAGTCATCATGATTACTTAAGTAAAAGTCATGGAGTCGGTCATCGGGAGTTTCTGCATAATGAAACTTCCAAGTGCCATTGAGGGAAAGGTAGTTCTCCGATGCCTTGCGATCACCAGACAATGCCTTTTCCACCGATTCATACGCAAAATAATTAGTATGCAACTTGAACCTATTTACTTCATTATCTTGCAAGTCTCGCCATTCTGTATCGGTGGTTATTCTCTGTTCTTCGATAGGAAAACTATGACTGCTTGCTGGGAATCCCAAAAACGACAGACATCCAGCCATTAAAAGTATTTTTTTCATGTGAGTAGTGGTTAGGTATAAATTCTACAAAATCTCCAATGAGGTTAGCATTACTGTCACAAAGATAACGTTTTTTTTCGATGATTCAACATCCTTATTAATTAAAAAACGGAAGAGACAACGAGGGACACTTGTACAATTCCTCAAAAAAAGCTACATTTGCACATCATTAAATTCTAAAAAGATGGACACCGTACGCCAAAAACAATATCCTGATTTGATGGTTGGCAAGACCATTATGTATGTACATGGCTTTATGTCATCCGCTCAATCGGGAACGGTCAGCATTCTCAAAGAATTGCTCCCCAAAGCGAATATCATTGCAGAAGATTTGCCAATACACCCAGCCGAGGCTATGGAGTTATTGAAAAAGCTGTGTCAAGAGCATCAACCCGACCTCATCATTGGGTCTTCCATGGGCGGCATGTACACAGAGATGCTGAAAGGTTACGACCGTATTGTGGTAAATCCCGCTTTCCAAATGGGCGAAACCATGCATGACCACAACATGATGGGCAAACAAACATTTTTGAATCCACGTAAAGACGGGGTTCAAGAAGTCATCGTTACGAAATCTTTAGTCAATGAGTATAAAGAGATAACCCAACAATGTTTTCAGGCTATCACGGACGAAGAAAGGGAAAGAGTGTATGGGTTATTTGGCGATAAAGACCCGCTGGTGCATACTTTTGACATGTTCTATGAACACTACCCCAACGCTATACGCTTTCACGGAGCGCACCAATTGACCAACAAGGTGGCATTTCATTATCTCATTCCCGTCATTCGGTGGATTGACGACAAGCAAGAAAAGCGTGAAAGACCCATTATTTACATTGATTACGAGACTCTGCATGACAGCTTCGGCAAAGCCACATCCAGCATGCACAAGGCTTATGAGATGCTCATAGAGCAGTACCAAGTGTTGATTACTGCACCTGCACCAACGAATGAGCATACGAGTTTGACCGATGTACAAACATGGGTAGAGGAATATCTATCTACACCAGCATACAACAAAGTAATCTTTACCAACCAAAAGCATTTGCTCTTGGGCGATTATCTCATTACGCCAACCTTAGAAAACGATTTCATGGGCACTTGTTTGGTGTATGGTAGCGATGAATTCAAAACGTGGGAAGAACTCATCACCTATTTTAATAGGTTGGGTGGACAATAATCCATTCTTGCCAAAAACATACAAAGGCTGCCGTAGTTTCTTTGCTACGGCATTCCTATAGGGCATCAATATTCGGTTTTGTCCAACTTCTCTGCCCAACTGTCAAAAGCCTTTCGAGCCTCATCGGGTAGTAAAACTTGCATTTGTTTGTGACGCTCAGCAGGATTCAAGGCAATCTCTTGATAAATAAAGTCATCATCAAAACCAATACGGGCGGCATCTTTTCGATTATTGGCGTAAAAGATACGGTCCAAATGTGCCCAGTAAATGGCACCCAAACACATGGGACAAGGTTCACATGAGGTGTAAATATCACATCCTGTCAAGTCGAATGTCCCCAATTTTTGCGTTGCTTTCCTTATCGCATTCACCTCTGCATGAGCCGTTGGGTCATGGTCTATCGTTACTGTGTTCGAGGCTTCTGCGACAATATCGCCCCCTTTTGCGATGACAGCACCAAAGGGTCCCCCACCCGATAACACACTCTCTTCGGACAAGGCTATCGCCCTGCGCATAATATCTTTTTGATTCATCATTGTTATATTGTAAGGATTGCAGCTATCCTGCACACAAATATAACCAAAAATGAAAGAATAATGCCAAGATGAAGTAGATATTTTTGGTTATCTTTGCACTCCATGCGAACGATGAACGCAAACGAAACACTATTTAACTTGCACACCATGGAGGTGAACTTTTGATGTATGAACAAGACAGATACCTATATCACAGCCAAAGAGCTTTATCAGCAAGTGGGGAAAATCATTGAAACGAATGAACACTCTCCTGCACTTGTCAATAAAATGATGCATGAAACCTTGGTCTTAACGTGTGCTGCTGGTTTACGAAACAGTACTTACAGCTTTGGCGACCTTCGTGCAAGGGTAGACCGTCTCTGCTCGCAATGGCAAATATCAGCCCAAGACACCCACGCCATTCATAGGATGCGGCGTCATTCGAACAGCAGTTCACGTTTATTGCCCGAGGATGTTTTGTACGATCTTCGTTCGCTTTGTGTATTTATCTCTGCGGTGTTTCGAGAAGCCATCCCCTCCTTTTTAGTGGAAAAATTACCCGCTCGTGGGCAGGAGTTACAGAAAGGATTGCGACTGGACAAACGCTATATCCGCTGCATTGTGAGACACTGGGACAACCAGTATATATGGGTACTGCCAGATGGTGATACGGACGAACAGCTCCTCCAAGTGGAATACGCAAGCAAACAACAGTTTGCAGATATGTCGTATCTTCAAGAAATCTTGCGAACTGGCATGCAACTCAATCTTTTGGATTGCCAGATAGAAGAGTATCTCATTACACCTCGTCTGATTGTTGTAGAACCCGATTGCCTCATTGATATTAGTTCTCTCGCTGCTTGTTTTACAGATTACGGTCATCACCCTGCCGTCTATACACTAAATCGCATGAGGGAGAAGCCAAATACGCAACATACCATTTTAGGAAACTTTGCGGGGTGCGCATTAGACAATATGGTTTTTGCACAGCAAGACCGTCCGTTTAGTTTGACGGAGACCTTGAAAGAGAACTATCAAGAAAAGGCTTTGGAGTACTGCACCTGCACCACACTCAACCCAACTCTGTTCAAGACCGATGCTGCCAAGCAAGCGCAGAATATGCAACAGATTGTCACGGAACTCTTCAAGACCTATCAGCGCAGCCATGCTATATTGGAACCGTCATTTGTTTGTGAGACCTTAGGCATTCAGGGACGTGTAGACTTGATGACAACAGACTTCCGATTGTTAGTAGAACAGAAGTCGGGAAAGAATATGAACTTAGAATACAACCGCCGCAACGCACATGGTACGCAGCACGTTGAATCGCATTATGTTCAGGCGTTACTATATGCTGGTGTGCTGAAATACAATTTTCAACTGTCCAACAGTGCAACCCAGATTTTTTTGTTGTATTCTAAATATCCACTCCCTGCTGGTTTGCTTTCTGTTGCCAGATTGGACATGTTGCTCCAAGAGACCATCAAGCTCCGCAATCTTATTGTGGCTACCGACATAAACAATGCTGTCAGCGGCTTTGGCGACATGCTAAACCAGTTGAATGCACAGACGCTGAACACCGCAAAAAACGACACATTCTTCTACAATCGCTACCTGTTGCCTCAGGTAAAAGCCATTACGCAACCACTGCAGGAGATGTATTCGCTTGAAAAAGCGTATTTCTGTAGAATGATGACATTTGTCTTGAAAGAACAACTCATTTCGAAAGCGGGGTCTACCGATGGCAATGGGCGCAGCAATGCCGACTTGTGGAGCATGCCTCTGAGTGAAAAAAGAGAAATGGGGAACATCTACACTGGGCTACACATCACCAAGAAAACACGGACAGGACAACGAGGTTTTGATGAAATCACGCTCTCTGTACCCGACCAAGGTGCAGAGTTCTTGCCCAACTTTAGACGTGGAGACATGGTATATCTCTATGGTTATCATCCCGATGCCGTACCCGATGTACGTCAAAGCATCCTATTTAAGGGCTTTATGAAAGACATCAAAACCCATGAAATCGTGATCCATCTTGCCGATGCACAACAAAATGAAGATATCCTCTTTGTTCATCGTGACGAGAACACACATCCTCATCGTACGCCTTTGGTGTATGCGGTGGAACATAGTGCCTCCGACGCCAGTGGTAGTTCTGCTTTTCAAGCCTTGCACACGCTGATGACAACGCATAAAGATAGACGCAATTTGCTGCTTGGTCAACGCAAGCCACAGGCTGACAAAACAAGAACGCTGACGAAAAGTTATCACCCTGATTATGACAGTGTGTTGCTTCAGGCGAAACAGGCATGCGACTATTTCTTATTAGTTGGACCTCCTGGCACGGGTAAGACATCCATGGCACTGCGCTATATGGTGGAAGAAGAGTTAGCCTGTTCAGGTACTAACTTGCTACTAATGGCGTACACGAATAGAGCGGTTGATGAAATTTGCAGTATGTTGACAAGTGCTGACCTTGATTATTTGCGTTTGGGCAACGAATTTAGCTGTGAGCCACGCTTCACATCTCATCTTTTGGGACAAGCCATTAAACACTATACAAAGCTCACCGACCTGCAAAGACGACTTGAACATACACGCATCATTGTCAGCACCACCTCAATGATGATGCACAAACCCTTCATCTTTGCCTTGAAGCATTTTAGCTTAGCCATCATTGATGAAGCCAGTCAGATACTCGAACCCAACCTCATCGGTATCTTGGCGCATCATTGTTCTACTGCAAATGCCACAACATCGAACGAGGGGAACAAACCCAGCATCGACAAATTTATTCTCATTGGCGATTATAAACAATTACCTGCCGTTGTTCAACAAAGTGAAGAGGAGTCAAAGGTAGACGTCCCTGAACTACTTTCCATCGGACTTTCCAACTGTCGCAACTCGCTTTTTGAACGTCTCATACATTGGGAAGAGCAACAAGGGCGAACCGACTTCACGGGCATACTGCACAAACAGGGAAGAATGCATCCTGAACTTTCGGCTTTCCCCAACCGCATGTTTTACTTCAAAGAGCAGCTACAACCCGTACCACTCCCTCACCAATTGGCGGTTGATATTGGTTACTTGGGCAAGCCTAAGGATGAGACAGACCAACAACTGGTACAGCATCGGCTGCTCTACTATGCCTCTAAAAAGAATGAAACCATGGGGAAATCGGACAAAGTGAATATCGACGAAGCGCAGAAAGTGGCAGATTTGCTGAACCGCATCTATACATTGACACAAAAAAACTTTGACCCTTTACGCACTGTGGGCGTTATTGTGCCGTATCGTAACCAGATTGCAATGATACGACAGGAGATAGAGAAGACGGGCAACACGGCACTGAAAGACGTGTGCATCGACACCGTAGAGCGATATCAAGGCAGCCAACGAGACATCATCATCTATTCGTTCACTGTCCAGCACCGATATCAATTAGATTTTCTCACGTCCAATAGTTTTTATGAGGACGACAAACTGATTGACAGGAAGTTGAATGTAGCGATAACGCGCGCACGCAAACAGCTTATCATTTTAGGCAATCAGCCCATTTTATCTGCCAATCCTTTGTTCAAAGCTCTTTTAGAGCAGATCCCTCATCATTTGCGTTAATAAATTTGTAATAATATTTTTTTACCATAAAAGACAAGGGCTAATGCTTGCCTATCGCATATTTAAGCCTATATTTGCCAGCGAACAATTACAAAGGAAATGTAAATTATTATTCTAATATAATTAGGTAAAGTATTTAATTGTAAAAAAGATTGAAGATGAAAAAAATGATTTTAATGGCAGTAGTACTGCTATCGTCTGTAGGTGCTTTTGCACAAAATGAAGTAGGTTCACTGTCTTTGAAACCTCAAGTAGGTGTAACGGGTGCTACCATGACCGAGTTTGATAACACCAAGATGAAGGTTGGATTTGTTGCAGGTGCAGAATTAGAGTATCAGCTTACTGACATTGTAAGCCTTTCTGCAGGTGCTATGTATGCACAGCAAGGTGTAAAGTTCAATGACGGCATTAAATTAAATTTCCTTGGTAAAGAATTTGAGAAGAAAGATACTAAGCTGGATTTAGGCTACATCAATGTTCCTGTGATGGCTAACGTATATGTTGTACCAGGATTGGCTGTAAAATTAGGTGTTCAACCTGCATTCTTAGTGGGCAAGAACGACTATAATAACAAAACGTTTGACTTCTCTATGCCTGTAGGTGTTTCATACGAGTTTGCCAATGTCTTCATTGACGGACGTTACAACTGGGGTATTACCAAAGCATGGGAGAACGGAAAAGCAAAAAACAGTGTATTCCAAGTAACATTGGGTTACAAGTTCGGTTTGTAAGTCGAACTCCTTTCAGCAAAAGGAAAACTTATCAAGCAACCAGAAATGGTTGCTTTTTTTGTGGTCTCGCTTTCATCAACAGTATTCGAGGTGTTATACCAGCATGCGTGAAAGAGCGGGTGAACAGAAAAAAGTCACAGCATCGGCAAGTCGTAAAACTGTGAATTATCTTGACAAATCGCGTTTTTTATTTTTTTGATTTTAGAAAGAAAACCAGTCCGAAAGTGCATCTTTCCAACCAATTTTTGCCATGTTTTTGAGTTAAAACAACTCATTAACGCACCTAAAAGCACTCTTTTGGATGGAAATCTACATGGAGTTGTTGCCTTGAAGTAATGACTTAATCACCCTATCTCAATGCTTTAAGCAATGTAAAGAGCACGCGAATTTAACAAACACCTGTGTATCAACACTTTATATTTTTAGCGTATTTGAGACCAACTAACTGTTTGATTCTAAATATTCAAATTTTGGAGCCTTAAAATACGAAATATTTTAACAAACAAGAGAAATTTGATTACGTTTCCAAGGATAGTAAACAAATGGGCTTTCTATCAGTATCGTCAATAACGTATGGGCATAAAAAAAGGACTCCGCTGAGTCCCAATCTTTGTTAACCTTAAATCTAATACTATGAAAAACACGATGCAAAGATAAAGGATTGCTATAATATTATCAACTGTTTACGCAAACAAATACCAAAAAGTATTGTTTTCTTGATATAAATCAATCATTATGACTTTTTTATTGCATTTCAAAGCTGTTTCGATGTATAATAATTAATGTGAAAATACTTGTTAATTGAAAAAGAATCGCTATCTTTGCAAAAAGAAATAAATATAAGAAATCTGAGGAAAGAGAATTCCGACACATAAGTTGATTGTCGGAATTCTTTGTTTTATATTCCTCACGGAAAACAATTAATAACAAAAATACTTATAACGTTATGGCTTACATGTCGCAAGAAGGCTACGACAATCTTGTAGCCGAGCTTAATAGGCTCGAGTCTATCGAGCGCCCAAAGGCATCAGCTGCCATTGCAGAGGCGCGTGATAAGGGAGACTTAAGTGAGAATTCTGAATACGATGCTGCTAAAGAAGCACAAGCTCACCTTGAAGATAAGATTAACAAAATGAAGCTGACCATTGCAGAAGCAAAGATAGTAGACGTCTCTCGGTTGAGTGCTAACATGGTTCAGATTCTGTCAAAGGTAGAGATGACCAATCTAAAAACCAAATCTAAAATGACTTACACCATTGTAAGTGAAAGCGAAGCGGATTTGAAAGCAGGGAAAATCTCTATCAAGACTCCTATTGCACAAGGATTATTAAACAAGAAGGTGGGTGATGAAGTTGAAATAAAGATTCCAGCTGGCACCATTCATCTACGTATTGACAACATTTCTATTGAATAAATTTGATGACTTATGGATATATTTTCAAAAATTGCTGCTGGTGAAATTCCAAGCTATAAATGTGCAGAAGATGCTCAATTTTATGCATTTTTAGACATCAATCCCTTGAAAGAAGGGCATACATTAGTCATTCCACGTCGTGAAGTTGATTATATTTTTGACATGGAAGATGAGGAGTTAGCTGCTTTCCAAGTGTTTGCGAAAAAGGTAGCTAAGGCTATTAAGAGTGCTTATCCATGCAAGAAAGTGGCTCAAGTCGTTTTAGGTTTGGAGGTGCCGCATGCGCATATCCACCTCATCCCTATGGATAATGAGGGCGATGTTGATTTCCATAAAAAGGGAATCATCTTTTCTGAAGAAGAATTCACTACTATTGCGGAACGTATCCACAGTGAATTTATGAAATTGTAAAAACACCAAGAGACCATAAGGAAATTCCTTTCAGCATCTCATCTACAACAAAAGACAATATGAAAATTGCAGTTTTCTGTTCCGCCAACGACCACATTGACCCTGTTTACTTTGAAAGAACGCAAGAGTTAGGCAACTGGATGGCTGAAGAGCACCACGACTTGGTGTTTGGCGGATGCAACTTAGGACTCATGGATTGTATTGCCAAGGCAGTACACCAAAGAGGTGGCAGAACAATTGGGGTCATTCCGTCCATCATTGAAAAGAATGGAAAGGTGTCAGATGCCGTCGACATAGAAATTCCCTGCGACAACTTAAGTGACAGAAAAGAGCTGATGCTTGCGCAAAGTGACATTTCAATAGCACTTCCTGGCGGTGTTGGCACCCTTGACGAGATATTCTCTATCGTTTCTGCACATTCTATTGGCTACCACCATCACGTTGTTATCTTATATAACATCAATGGATTTTGGGATTCGCTCATTGCCCTACTGGATGATTTGACACAAAAAGGAATGATTAGAGGCGACTATCACCAACAAATAAAGATAGCACACTCCCTTGATGAAATAGCACATTTCATCAACGAGAGCGCATAAAGAAACGTATATCCACAAAGATTTTCTTTCTCTTTCCTATCATCGGCAGACAGAACCAACATCTTCTATCTGCCGATGAAAGATTTATTCAAACGACTTTAATGAGTCTATCATTTGATTGATAGCACTACTAAACGCAATTGGATTCTTGATGTATTCAAAGTAGTTGGTGGCTTCTCCCGTGGTTACTATTACTGTTCCATAGTCAAAGATGCGTCCCAAGACACTCTGTCTTATCTGTACACCTTCACATTTGCGCAACAAGAGTTCAAGTGAGTCACGCTGCACCAACCCCTTTTTGGCAATAATTCTACGGTTAGTGAGTACATATTGACGGCCTCCGTACATCTTTATGCACTTCAGAACACTGATCAGAATCAGGATAAGACTTGCTGACAACTGAATTTTGAAGAGTGTTCCGTCGGTAGGAAACACCATGATAACGATTCCGAAAACAGCCCAAGACAATGCTCCCCAATAGAGAGAAGAGTGCAACTGCGGAATGTAAACAACCTGTTCACCTTCCATTAAATGTTTATCTATATACTTCATGTTATCTCACTGAAATTACTGCCGCTTTATTATCATGAGCTGACTGTCGGTGTGGTAAACATTCACCTACTCGAAAGCTATTTTCATCCCCCACTGTTGACGGCAAGTAGCCCTACTTTTATTGATGAACAACTATTTTACAATCGTGAAATCGAGTTGCCGTTTCTCAAGGTTAGCCTGTGCAACCTTAATGCGAATGGCATCTCCCAACTGATATTTATGATGATGTCTACGTCCTACTAATAGATAATTCTTTTCATCAAAATCATAATAGTCATCATCCAAATCGCGTATGGGCACTAACCCTTCGCAGTGATTTTCATCAATTTCACAATAGATACCATAATTCTGAATGCCACTGATGTGTGCATCAAACACTTCGCCGAGATGCTCTCCCATAAATTCTACCATTTTATATTTGATAGAATCACGCTCTGCATTGGCAGCAATTTGTTCCATCTCCGAACTATGCTCACACAGTTCTTCGTAATATTCCTTGTTGGCACTCCGTCCACCTTGCGCATATCGGGTTAACAACCGATGCACCATCATGTCTGGATAACGACGAATTGGAGACGTAAAATGGGTATAATAAGGGAAAGCCAACCCAAAGTGTCCTATGTTATGAATGGTGTATTTTGCCTTCATCATCGCCCTTAATGCCACCGTCTGTACCAACTTCTGCTCGTCTTTACCCTCTACAGCGTCCATAAGTTTATTGAGACTGCGTGCCATCTCGCCTTTTGTACCTTCTGTTTTCACCTTATAGCCGAATTTAACAACAAAGTCTTTTAGGTTTTCAAGCTTCTGTGGGTCTGGCACATCATGCACACGATAAGGCAATGTCTTTGATTTCTTGCCTTTCTTTACCTTTCCCACGCTCTCTGCCACCGTGCGATTCGCTAACAACATAAACTCCTCAATCAGCTTGTTGGCATCCTTCGAGCGCTTAAAATAACATCTGATGGGCTTTCCTGTCTCGTCTATATCAAAGTGAAGTTCTTCACTATCAAACTTCACTGCATCATTCTTAAATCTTGCCTCACGCAACTTCTTTGCCAATTTATCGAGCATGATAAGCTCTTCGGCATTTTCTCCTACATATTTACCATTGCGTGGTTGGGGAGCAGACTGCCCTGTTCCATCCTTAACTCCATTCTCTTCAAGAAGTTGTTGCACCTCTTCGTAGGCATAGCGATGATTACTTTTTATGACGGTATGCACTATCCGAGTGTTTGCTACCACACCTTGCTCATCCATATTCACGATGACACTATAACAAAGTTTCTCCTCATTGGGTCGAAGCGAACAGATATAGTTACACAATCGTTCTGGGAGCATTGGAATAGTACGGTCGACCAAATAGACTGAAGTGGCACGCTTTTGTGCTTCCCTATCGATGATAGAGCCTTCTTTCACATAATGTGTGACGTCTGCGATATGAATGCCGACCTCCCACATGCCTCTACTTAACTTCCGTATAGACAGTGCATCATCAAAATCCTTGGCATCTTTGGGGTCTATGGTACAGGTAAAGACGTCTCGAAAGTCCTCCCGAGTCTGCAATTCTGCTTGAGATATGTCGCCTGAAATCTTATCAGCAGCCTGCTCTACAGCTTTAGGATACTTATAAGGCAAGCCATATTGCGCTAAGATTGTATTCATCTCAGCATCGTTGTCACCAGTATCACCCAAGATGTCCACTACTTGTCCCACAATGTTCTTATGCTCTGGATCGGGCCATTTGGTTACTTTCACCACCACTTTCTCATTATTTTTTCCTCCCTTGAGCTTACTCTTTGGAATCAAAATGTCGTGTACAAACAAATTTTCTTGCGTGACAAGATAAGCAATATCCTTCTCTACGCGCAATTTCCCAACGAACTGATCGCGTGCTCGCGATAATATTTCAATGACTTGTGCTTCTCTGATGTGCCTTTCCCGACGTGCTAAGAGCGAGACTTTTACACGGTCACCGTTCAAAGCAGACATAGAATTACGTTCTGGGACAAAGATGGGCTTATCACTTTCGTCTGGGATAAACGAATTCTTACCATTCCCTTTGCGGCGAAAAACACCTTCCAAAATCTGCCCCATCTCGTTGAGACGATAAGAGTTGTCAGACACTTTGGTCAAAAAGTCATCCCACGCCATCTCTTCCATGATGTCAATAGCCAACATTTTCAAAGGATGTGTGTCTAATCTCAACGAGCGAAAGATGTCCTTCAAACCAAAGGTTTTCCCCGGCTGTGTAGAGAAGAAGCCTTCCAGTTTTTCACTTAACTGTTTCTTTGACATTCGTTTTCCACCTTTTTTTCCTTTTCCCATAACGTTTTGTGTTTTATAATGATAATTGCAAATTAACAAAAAAGAATTGATAACGCACCGTTTTGTATCGAATATTTTGCATTAAATTTGGGTTTCGAAGATATTTCTGTAACTTTGCACCTTAATTATATTTATTGATGAATATTCTTATTACGGGTGCAAGTGGTTTTGTTGGCAGTTTTATTGTTAGCGAAGCCTTACAACGAGGTATGGAGGTATGGGCGGCTGTGAGGCCTTCTTCTTCACGTGAATACCTCCAAGACAAGCGTATCCATTTTCTTACACTCGACCTATCATCTACCGAAACATTGGTCAAACAACTCAAAGATTATGCGTTTGACTATGTGGTACATGCCGCAGGAATTACGAAGAGCGTGCATGCAGAAGATTTTTTCAAGGTAAACACCGAAGGGACAAAACACCTTGTTGATGCCCTCCTCCAACTTCGCATGCCCATGAAACGGTTCATCTACCTCAGTTCATTAGGCGTATTTGGTGCCATCAAGGACACGATGCCCTATCATGAAATCAACGAAGACGATGTTCCAAAGCCCAATACCCACTACGGCAAAAGCAAATTAGCAGCCGAACAGTATCTTGACCGCATTGGAAACGATTTCCCATACGTCATTCTACGGCCTACAGGCATTTATGGTCCACGCGAAAAAGATTATTATTTGGTCGCCAAAAGCATCAAAAATCACATAGATTTTTCAGTAGGCTTTCAACGTCAAGACCTCACTTTCGTTTACGTTCTTGATGTGGTTCAAGCCGTTTTTTTAGCTTTGGACAGAGGTATGAATGGTCGTAAATACTTCATTACAGATGGGAAAGTGTACCAATCTAATGCGTTCAACGACCTTATCAGAAAGGAATTGGGCAATCCATGGTGTCTACACCTACATGCACCGATATGGTTATTGCGCCTCATTGCCAATCTTTGTGAATACTTGGGAAAATACACAGGCAAGGCAACGACGCTGAACAAAGACAAATATAACATCATACGCCAACGCAACTGGCGCTGTAACATAGAACCAACCATGGACGAATTGGGGTATCACCCACATTATCCACTGTCCGATGGTGTGCCTCAAACGATTAAATGGTATCGGGAAAATCAATGGTTATAGCCCCCTTTTCCTGCTTATCTTAAAGAACTGAATCAAAATGAACTATTTCATTTCTGACTTTTTCACACGAGAAAAGAAACCCGTACGTGGACTGTTACCCATAGAGTGGGCTATGTTTCTTTACATGGGATTTACGTTTCTCATGATTTTGTTGACTTATACCAAGTTGGTGAACCCACAGTCAATGCTCATAGGGCGTGTCCAAATTGCCATTATTACCATGGCTTTATGGGGAGTCTACCGCTTATTGCCCTGTCGGTTCATCAAGGTGATACGCTCCTTCGTACAAATGGGGTTGTTAGTGTGGTGGTATCCCGACACCTACGAGCTTAACAGAGTACTTCCAAACCTTGATCATCTCTTCGCCACTTGGGAGCAACAACTCTTCGGGATGCAACCTGCACTGGCTTTTGCGCAACACTGCTCCTCGCCCATCATCAGCGAATTGATGGATATGGGTTATGCTTCGTACTACCCCATGGTAGCAGCTGTGCCTCTTTTCTACTTGTGTTTTCACCGAAAAGAGTTCCAGCGAAGTGCCTTTGTCCTCACTGCCTCGTTCTTTCTCTTTTATGCCATTTATGTATTACTGCCCGTTGTCGGTCCTACCTTTTATTTCAAAGCCATCGGACTTGAACAAGCAGCAAAAGGAGTCTTCCCTCCGATGTACGATTATTTCAACTTTCACCAAGACTGTTTGCCCAGTCCGGGATACCACGAGGGCTTCTTTTATCATCTTGTAGAGGATGCCAAAGCCGCTGGCGAGCGTCCCACAGCCGCCTTTCCCAGTTCACACGTAGGCATTTCTACCATCTGTCTCCTGCTCATAGGACATACCAAAAATAGGATGTTGCTCTACATCATGCTTCCTTTTTACCTCTTTTTGTGTATGGCGACCGTGTACATTCAGGCACATTATGCCATTGATGCCGTTGCAGGTCTCATCACAGGAGTGATGTTTTACTATTTTTTAATGTATATCAGTCGGAACATGAAGGGGTAACTCTACATGCACTTTTGTCCTAAAAAATGACTGAAATTTAACACTTCTACACTCCTCATTCTACACAAAAAAATGGGCTATTTGATGTAAAATAAGGAGTCATTTTTCCTGTTTTTATGAACAAAATCTGCTAAAACATGCACTTAATGGCGCTATCTCGTGTTTATAACACTACTGAAAACACCATCTAACGGTGTTACCTCCATGAGTTAATGGGCTTAAAGCATTGCTTTAGGTGGCACGAGAAACCGACGAAACAACTAACTTACTGATTATCAAGCAAGAACAAACTTCTCCAATACTCGCATATTCAGCACCACTTCCCCACTTGCTGACAAATACGCGAATTATGGAGAGGCACTTGTAAAGATAATTCAGCATGAATTTCTTTAGAAATCATAGTAGAGAAGTACCAAATACTGAATACAACCATATCAAAATTATTTTGTACCTTTGTACCCTAATGACAAAGACAATGAAAAAACTCTTTATAGAGACGTATGGATGCCAAATGAATGTGGCTGACAGTGAGGTTGTAGCATCGGTTATGCAAATGGCTGGCTACGAACTTTGCGAACAAGAAGAAGAGGCTGACGCTATCTTCTTAAATACATGTAGTGTCCGCGAGAACGCTGAGAACAAAATATACAACCGCTTAGATGCCTTGCATGCAGAACGCAAGAAAGGTAGAAATCTCATTTTAGGTGTGTTAGGCTGTATGGCAGAGCGTGTGAAGGACGACTTGTTGAACAATCACCATACCGACTTGGTGTGCGGTCCTGACTCGTATCTGAACTTGCCCGACATGATGGCGCAAGCCGAGACAGGCAACAAGGCTATTGATATTGAGCTTTCAAAAACAGAGACCTACAAGGATGTAGTGCCTCAACGCCTGATGATAGGCAAAGTGAGTGGCTTTGTGAGCATTATGCGTGGTTGCAATAACTTTTGTCATTATTGCATCGTTCCTTACACGCGCGGCAGAGAACGGTCGAGAGATGTCGAGAGCATCCTGCGTGAGGTGCGTGATTTGCGCGACAAGCATTACAAGGAAATCACACTCTTAGGACAAAACGTGAACTCATATTGCTTCACTATTCCCGAACGACAGTTGGACAATGGAGAGACTATCGCTGCCCACACCATTGACTTTCCGCAACTGTTGCGCCGTGTCGCCCATGAAGTACCCGATATTCGTATCCGTTTTACCTCATCGCATCCCAAGGACATGAGCGACGACACCCTGCACGTCATTGCCGAAGAGCCCAATGTATGCAAGCATATCCACCTACCAGTACAAAGTGGCAGCAACAAGATTCTAAAGCTGATGAACCGCAAATACACAGTGGAATGGTATATGGATCGCATTCGCGCCATACAACGTATCATTCCCGATTGCGGCATTTCTACCGATATATTTGTAGGTTATCATGGTGAGACAGAAGAAGACCACCAACTATCGCTCCAATTGATGCGCACCGTGGGTTATGACTCTGCCTTCATGTTCAAGTATTCTGAACGACCAGGCACCTACGCCTCGAAACATTTGCCCGACAATGTACCCGAGGAGGAGAAGATTCGACGCCTCAATGAGATGATACATCTACAAACCGAACTGAGTGCTATCTCTAATAAAAAGGATGAAGGCAAAGAGTTTGAGGTGTTAGTAGAGGGATTTAGCAAGCGTAGCAGAGAGCAACTCTGTGGCAGAACAGAGCAAAACAAGATGGTGGTGTTTGACAAAGGCAAACATCACATCGGCGAAACGGTACGTGTGCGCATCATGAGAAGTACCTCGGCAACCCTGTTTGGAGAAGAGGTTAAAAACTAAACTGCTAATCGATAAATTTTTATTGTTTATTTGAAAAAAAACCGCAGATACTTTGCCATTATTCTTTATTTTTCTATATTTGCATATCATATTAACTTTTAAACGTTATTATGAAAAGAAATTTATATGCTATGAAAAGAAAAATACTTACAATATTAGAAGTTATTTTAATTTCTCTTTGTTCTTTTCTTTTTTATCTTATAGTTTCACTCTTGCTTGATTACCTATTAGGTTATGAGACTCCATTTGAACACACCCTTACCTATTCTACGGGATTTGCAATAGTAATGACTTTCATCAGCGCATATAAAAAAGCTAAATATGGTTATTACATTAAACACCGCTACAAAAAAAATAAAACACTCCATAAGTAGTTCTGTGGTAGGAATATTCTATAAATTCGTAATTATTTAATTGTTTGTCAGTGTAATATATTATTTTACCTTTACTTAGGGAATTGCATGCAGCTAATTAACTAAGCAAAACTATAACAGATAAATCGGCATCACACGCTACATGAGGTGTCATGCCGATTTTTTTAAGTTGCCCAACAACAAACTATCTATTCAATTTCCACGTTACACCATCCTTCGTATCTTTCACTTCGAAGCCATTAGCAGCCAAGGCATCACGTATTTGGTCGCTGGTAGCCCAATCTTTAGCCTGCTTAGCCTTTGCCCTTAACTCAAGCACCATGTCTACCACCTTTCCGTATGCTGCTTCACGAGCATCGTTGTCGTTGCCCTGCTCATTTTTAAGTCCTAATAAGTCGAAAGCAAACAAGTGCATCACTTCTTTCAATTCGTCTAAGTCTTTTTGATCAATGCTGCCTGTGTGGTCGAGCAAAGTGTTGATGATGTGGCACGCCTCGAACAACTTACTAATGACAACTGGTGTTTGCAAATCATCATTCATGGCGTCATAGCATTGTTGGCGCAATTCGGCAACAAACTTATGTGTAGCCTCATCCGATGTTGCCGATGCTTGCAAACGTTCCAAATCGTGTACACCATTCATCAAACGCTCTAAACCTTTTTGACTTGCTTGTAATGCCTCGTTGGAAAAATCTACCGTTCCACGGTAGTGAGCCGATAGGATGAAGAACCGAATTGTCATGGGTGAATAGGGCTGTTCCAAACTATTATGCTCGCCTGTAAAGAACTGTTCGAGCGTGATGAAATTGCCCAAGCTCTTTCCCATCTTCTTCCCATTGATAGTAATCATGTTATTGTGCATCCAATAGCGCACCATCTGGTCGCCTTGACTGGCTACAGCTTGCGCTATCTCACATTCGTGATGTGGGAAGACAAGGTCCATTCCCCCACCATGAATATCGAAATGATTACCCAAATATTTACGTCCCATGGCAGTACACTCACAGTGCCAGCCGGGGAAACCATCGCTCCAAGGACTGGGCCAACGCATGATATGTTCGGGCATGGCACGCTTCCAAAGGGCAAAGTCAACTTGGTTGCGCTTCTCGCCTACACCGTCCAACTCACGACTGTTATTGATGACATCGTCCAAGTTTCGCCCAGAAAGAATGCCATAGTGATGATCTTTGTTATATTTCTCAATATCAAAATACACCGAACCGTTGCTCTCGTAAGCATAACCATTGGCAAGAATCTGCTTTACCAGTTCCTCTTGCTCTATGATGTGACCTGTGGCATGTGGCTCAATGCTTGGAGGCAGCACGTTTAGGGCTTCCATAGCAGCATGGTAACGATTGGTATAATGCTGCGCTATCTCCATGGGTTCCAACTGTTCCAAGCGAGCTTTCTTCTCAATCTTGTCGTCACCTTCGTCGGCATCGTGTTCCAAATGCCCCACATCAGTAATATTACGGACGTAGCGCACCTTATACCCAAGATGCTTGAGATAACGGAAAAGGATGTCAAAAGTAATCGACGGGCGGGCATGTCCCAAGTGCGGATCGCCATAAACAGTAGGGCCACACACATACATACCAACGTTGGGGGCATGCAAAGGCTCAAAGAGTTCCTTCTTACGTGTCAGGGTATTATAAACAAAAAGTTTCTGTTCCATAAGTCTATCAACATAGTTAGCTGTTGCAAAGATACAGCTTTTAGACAAAAGAACGATAGGATTTGAACATAAGAGTGAAAAGAATTCTATTTTTCTCTCAAAGAAAAACCATGAGAGAAAAAGAAGAAGTACTGCTACAGAGCATCTTTGGTAATTATGCCGTAATGGATGAGTGCCTCTCGAACTCCATGCTCGTCTACAGAAGTAGTGATGTAATCGGCAGTCTGCTTTAATTCAGGTACGGCATTTCCCATAGCTACCCCTATTCCAGCCTGCTGAATGATAGTAATGTCGTTGCCTCCATCGCCAAAAGCCATCGTCTCATTGAGCGAAAGTCCCAAATAGTTGACCATCGCTTGCAAGCCCTGCCCCTTATCAGCAGAAAGGGAGGTGATGTCGGTAAAAGCGGGATGCCAACGTCCCGACTGACAAGTGGGAAGCTTGCTCATCAGGTCTGTTTCTTGCTGTTGCGTAATAAAAGGACTCAATTGTAAAATAGGCTCTTGTAATACCACATCCTGTGATACCGCTTTATCTATGCCCTGAACCTTAAGAAGCTCTAAGAAAACTTGGTTGAACGTTTCATCTTGCTGAAACACACATAAATGTTTGGTTCCCACCAAGACACAGCAAAACTGCTGTTCTATAGCCTGCGAAATGACAAAGTCAACGCTCTCTCGTGGGATGGCGTGCTGGCAAACATCGTGATTTCCGACAAAACAGTAAGCGCCATTGGTGGTGATGTAGCCGTCTATCAAATGTTGAATGGAGCCAAGAACCGTGATTAACGACAACGGTCTGCCTGTAGAAATATACACTTGTACACCGTTAGCCTTCGCCTCCTCTAATGCCTGTACCGTGGAGTCAGGTATTTGGTGGGTTTGAAAACTAACCAGTGTGCCATCAATATCAAAAAACAACGCTTTTATTTTATGATTCATACGCAGATTTCTTTTCCTTGGTTCAAAATGAATATTGCTCCTTTACCCTAAGCAGTGATGCCTATTATTGTCTTTTTACAAAGGTACGACTATTAAAAAGGGGAATAAAAAATATTTCGTTAAGATTCAATAATCAATCCCTTAAGGTGATAATTGTCAAGAAAATATGTATCTTTGCGTTTGCTACAATGCCGAAAACCGAAGAATAGACATTTCCTAAGAATATGAAACAAATTATCAGTCATCTTACAGACAACGACGCCTATACTTTTAGTTGCCAATATTATATCTTACAAAAATATCCTCGTGCAGAGGTAGAATACAACTTCTTTGACCGCAACGACACCATTTATCCAGAAGGATTTGCAGGGTTGGTGGAAGAACAATTAGGCTATATGCCACAAGTCATGATAACGCAGGAGGAGATTTCGTTCATGAAACGTAGGATGTACTACCTTCCCGAATGGTATTTTACGTTTCTTCGTGGCTATCGATTTAATCCTCATGAAGTAACGGTAACGCAAGATGAAGCAGGACATTTGCAAATTACAGTGCGCGGAAAGTGGTACTCAGCCATTATGTGGGAAATGCCTATCTTGGCTACCATATCCGAGTTGATGCACTATCTACGTGGTGATTTTGAGAGATACGACTTAGAAACGGAACGAAAAAGAGCCATAGAAAAGACAAGAGAGATATTGAAGAATGGTATTGTCTTAGGGGATATGGGTACTCGTCGCAGGTTCTCATTCGACCATCACGACATGGTAGTGAAAGTAATGAAAGAGACTTACGAACAAGGGGGCTACCAAGACGAGGCTGGATACCACAAATGGACGGGAAAGTTGACAGGAACAAGCAATGTGTATTTGGCAATGAAGCACGATTTGACGCCTATCGGAACCATGAGTCATCAACTGATACAATTTGAAGAAAACATCAGTGGTGTCTTTGAATGCAACTTTAATGTCATGAAAAAATTTAGTGATGTCTACGATGGCGATAATGGTATTTATCTTTACGACTGCTTTGGCGATAAAGTTTTCTTCAATAACCTATCCAAACGCATGGCTATGATGTTTACAGGACTACGTGTAGATAGCGGTGATGAGCAAGAACAGACAGAGAAAATTATTGAGAAATACAAGAGCTTGGGTATCAATCCTAAAACCAAGCAAGTGGTGTATAGCAATGGACTCGACATCAAGAAGGCAATCAAAATACACGAATATGTCAATGGACGCATACAAGACAGTTATGGTATGGGAACTTTCTTAACCTGTGATGTGGAGAATGCGGAACCAATGAATATTGTTGTGAAACTTACAAAGAGCCGAATTACAGAAAAACGCGAATGGCACGACTGCGTGAAACTGTCGTGCGATAGTGGAAAAGTAATTGGTAATGCTGATAAATGTGCCTATTTGTTAAAGCTCATTCACTAAATGCCGTGAGTAGAATTAGTTTTTAGGGGGGATGCTTGAATCTAAACAAAGGTAAGGAGTTCTGATAAAGCCCATCAATCAATACTTAGTTAATTAAAATAACCGCTTGATAATGAAGAGCTAATTAACTTAATATAGCTAATATAATTTGATTAAGTGGCTAATTTCCAGTTTTTTTTAAGAAAGCCAAACATTGAGTATATGACATCAGAACCACTCAACCAATATATGGAAAGTTGCGTAGCCATTATCTCAAATTTTAACGAACTATTGATAATTGACAATATATCCGAAACATTGCAACCGCAAAGTCGCCTTGGTCGTTTTTAATGTATTGCAACACTGGCTGCACACTCGCAGACTTGCTTATCTGTTTTTGACACGTAAGCTCTATCGACCCTTCCTCTCCCTGCTTGAAATGAGCATACTGTAAGGATATTCCAGCGTTCATCTTCCTTTTGTTATATACGCATCCTATTTCGGCATACCGATGACAGCCCGCGTTGACGTCGGTGTTCTCTGAATATTGAGCCATGAGGTTAAGACTTCCGTCATGATAGGTTCCAACATTCTGTTCGGCATATATCCACCAAACCGCGCTCGCCTTTTGGCGACACTCAGCCATACTTCCATACTTCATATTGGCGACGCGCAAGACAGAGTGATAAGCTGCACCCACGAAATAGGACGAGTGATGAATGCTGTACTTGAACTCTGCCACGTCAAAAACGCCGTCATTTTTAGGATTGAGCGTAAACGGCAGATTGTCGCGCGTCCATCCATTATATCCTCTTCCGTTGTATAAAGCATTCCTAAACCTATACGCTCCCTTATGAGCCTCAAAAAAGAGCGTAAGCCCACTCATAGGATAGTTGGCGATGGGATAGCTTGCGGACAGTGTGGGAAAGATTCCACACGAGCTGTTTGTGAAAAGAGATGTACAGGCAGAGGTAAAGAAATCCTCGTTCACATTTCGCACGCCAGCAAACAGTTTGTAATGTTCCCATTCTTTAGTGTACCCCAACAGTGCGATGGCCGCCAAACAATTTTCTTCTTCTATGTTAGAAAACGTTTGATAATCATTGACAATGTTTCCATGCGCTCTCACTATATGAATAGTTGCAAGACCGAAGGATGAATGCCGCCCCATGGGTATGCTTGCCTGCAGCCTGAGCAAACTTACAAGATTGCACTTTCCGCTCTTTGCGCATTGCCACTCGGTAGTATATTGCCCTAACACCTTTTGCGCAAGTCCCATGTAATGAACGGCGCAGCCCATCACAAACAACAACACCCTTGCTTTCATAACCACCTTTTGTATTTGCGTATATATAAGACCTTGACACCTTGTGTAAGCAAACAATAACAGAACAAAATAGCCAACAGCCAGGGAAAATAATTCCAAGGCAACGGCGTGAAACCTATCGAAGCCCCCAAGTTGGTGAAAGGCATACAGATGCCAAGAACCATGATGGTGAAAGTCATGAAGAGTACTGGCCACGATGCAGTGCTTTGCACAAAAGGAATTTTGCGTGTGCGTATCATGTGAACAATGAGTGTTTGCGAAAGCAGACCTTCCACGAACCAGCCAGATTGAAACAAAGATGCCATATCCATACGATTGCAATCAAACATCCACCACATAAGGGCATAGGTCGCGATGTCGAACACAGAGCTGATTGGACCTATCAGTATCATGAAATGACTGAGGTCTGAAGAATCCCATACTCTTGGTTTGCTCAAATAGTCTTTGTCCATACGATCAAAAGGAATGGTAGTCTGAGAAATGTCGTACAGCAAATTTTGTATCAGCAGATGTATCGGCAACATGGGCAAGAAGGGGAGGAAAGCACTCGCCACCATGACACTGAACATATTGCCAAAGTTAGAACTGGCTGTCATCTTGACGTATTTGATGATGTTTCCGAAAGTTTTTCTTCCCTCTACCACTCCATCCTCAAGAACCATCAAATCTTTCTCAAGTAAGATGATGTCGGCACTTTCTTTTGCTATGTCAACAGCCGAGTCTACCGAAATGCCTACATCCGACTCTCTCAACGCTGCGGCATCATTGATGCCATCGCCAAGGAATCCTACCGTATTGTTTTGTTTCTGCAAAATTTGTATGATTTCTACTTTCTGCATGGGTGTAAGTTTAGCGAAGAGCGTACCCCTCTGCACGGCTGCGCTTTTCTCCTCGTCAGTCATTTCTCTCAACTCGCCTCCCGTGTACATAATGGTAGAATCGATACCTACTTGTCTCGAGATAGTTCTTACCACCGCGTCATTATCTCCAGACAGCACCTTTATTTCTATCCCATGCGAATGAAGTTCGTAAATGGCTTGTGCGGCAGACTCCTTTGGCGGATCAAGAAAAGCAAGGTATCCAATGAGAACCATCTCGCACTCGTCTTCAACCTCAAAGTTATTTTCCTTATCCAAAAAGGTCTTACGAGCCAACGCTAACACACGCATGCCTTTGTTGTTCATGTCTTCCACTATCCGCATGGCTCGTTGCTTTAGGCTGTCAGTGAGTGGCTTCACCTCTCCATCCGTTTCCGCATACGAGCAGATGGAAAGCATCTCCTCCACGGCACCCTTGGTGATGATTTGCCGTTTTCCTTTATTATCCTCTACCACGACCGACATCCGCCTGCGCACGAAGTCGAACGGTATCTCGTCCACTTTGTGATAATTGTCGCTCAGCGATTCAAGCTGCAACTCTTTTACATGTGAGAGGATGGCACAATCCATGAGATTCTTAAGACCTGTCTGGAAATAACTGTTGAAATATGCGTGCCGCAAAATTCTGTTGTTCACATCCTCCGTTCCATCGGCGTTTATATGTTGTTCCAACACGATATGGTCTTGCGTCAGCGTGCCAGTCTTGTCAGTGCAAAGCACATTCATGGCGCCAAAGTTCTGAATGGCGTTCAAATCTTTGACAATCGTCTTTTTGCGAGACATCTTTAGCGCCCCTTTGGCTAGGTTGGTGCTCACTATCATGGGTAACATCTCTGGCGTAAGTCCTACCGCGACCGAGATGGCAAAGATGAAAGCTTGCAGCCAGTCGCCCTTTGTGACACCATTAACCAAAAACACGAAAGGCACCATAAAGAGCATGAAACGTATGAGCAACATACTCACTTTCGTGATACCTCTGTCAAAAGCTGTTGTTGCCCTATGCTTTACAACGTTCTTTGCAATAGTCCCTATATAGGTATCGTTTCCAGTCGCGAACACGATACCCTTGGCAGAACCGCTCAGCACGTTAGAGCCCATGTAGCAAATATCCCCAAGTTCTATCTCGCTTCCAGAATGATTATTTTCTTCTTGTATGGAGCAAAACTTTTCCACAGCATCTGATTCGCCCGTCAACGTAGATTGACTTACAAACAAATCTTTAGCCTCGACAATACGCATGTCCGCCGGTATCATGTCGCCCGCCGCCAACATCACGACATCGCCTGGCACCAAGTCTTCTATGGCAATCTCACCAGTGTCATTCAACCGCTGCACGTAACAAGTGTTGGTGACCAGCTTTTGAAGTGCCTCACTCGATTGGTTGGCCTTCCATTCTTGCCAAAAGCGCAAGATGGCGCTCAGCACAATCATGGTTGAGACGATAATGATGGATGTCCAGTCCTGCTTGCCATGTGGCGCCGTGAGTACGTCCAGCACGAACGATATGGCTATCAGTACCGTAAGTACGCCTACAAAGGGGTTGATAAAAGCCTTGACGAAAGTGACGAGAGGATTCTTTTTCTGTTCATGTATCACCTCGTTCTTTCCATATACAGACTGCCGTTTCTCCGCTTCTTCCTGTCGCAATCCATGTGTCGTGGTGTTAAGATAATGGAACACGGCATCTACTGGCTGCTGTGCAACCTGAAACACCTTAGCCGCATTGAAAGAAACGTGAACACGTTTTGTTCTCTTCCACATATTATTAACGTTTTAGTGGGTTTATACTCCGTTCACTCATTTGCAATGCAAAAGTAGTCTTACTTTTACACATGGGGTATTAGAGAACTATTAGAAAAAAATTAAAATTTACTTAGAAGGTGGTTCTATAAATTAGCTTTGCAAAGCTAATTTATAGAACCACTCTTAAACGTGCAAAAGTTTTACTATGAAGGTGGTGCCAGAGCCTCGTTGTGAGTGAACTGCTATCTCGCCCCCGTGTAGCAATATAATCTTTTGCGTAAGAGCCATGCCAATGCCGTGTCCCTCCACTATTTTCTCACCCTCCCCGCGATAAAACAGGTTAAACAAATTTCTCTTGTCAATGTCGGTCATACCCTTTCCGCTGTCAGACAGTCGAATGATAGACCATTCTTTCCAAAAGGATATTTGAACAGACGACAGCTTGTTATCCGAGTATTTGCAATTATTCTCTATGAGATTAGAGAAAGCGATACTAAGTAAGTAAGGGTTGGCGTTGACGGTAACGCAACGCTCATCGTCGCTGTCTTCTTCATCAAATATCAGTTCTATGCTATAATCGGGATGACTACGGAGTATGAGTGTTCTTACATCAAGTAGAATTTCATCAAGCCTAACCTCTTTCATGCTGATTTGCTCACGCTGATAGTCAGCCTTTGCCAAATTGAGCAATCCATCAATCAACCGGCTCATGCGCTTGGCGTCGTGCAAAACATTTTGCATTGCGTCTACATACTGCGGCTCAGTTCTGCGTTTTTGTAAAGCCACGTCCAGCTCAGTGGTTATGGCTGCCAATGGATTACGAAGCTCGTGGGCTACATTGCTGACAAACATTTTTTGTGCTTCAAACGACTTTTCCAGTCGTTCGAGCAAGGCATTAAATGCGATGGCCAGTTCTCCCAACTCATCGTTTGCACATTTGACAAACAAACGGCGGTCTATATGTTTGGCTGTAATGTTCTCAACTTCTTCCACGATTCTCCGTATGGGATTCAACGACAAGCGGGCAAGAAGATAACTCACCACAAAGAGCAGGCTCAACCCTATGAGAAACAACAGGAAGAGCGTTTTGCGCAACTCAACCAAGTTGGCGTATCCATAACCATCGTAGGCGGCGGCAGTAATGACGTATGGCTTTCCCTTGAAGCGATATATCATGCCAATGCTCTGATAAGCGCCCTCGTAAAAGGCTATTTGCTTCTGACGCAAAATGGCTCGTATCATGCCAGGTGTCTCTTTAACAATGTCGCTTTGTATGGCATCGTGGTAAAGCATCTTGAACTTCGGAGTATATACCGCCACCTCTACCTCGTCAATAAACTTACGGTTATTAAGGTAAATAGATTGCATGGTTCGGGCATCAGTCTGCCCCGCCAAGAACAAATGAGCCTTGGTTACAGCCTCACTCCGCAACTGCCTAAAGAAAGTCTCGCTACGCGCTTGTTCACTCAAGAGATAGACCATGGTCAGGCACAACAAGAATACGGTTGCCGTTATGGCAGTGTATTTTAAGGTAAGAGCAGTACGTATTTTCATAAAACTTGCTTATCGGTCAGCACGAAACCTATGCCTGGCTTGGTATGTATGAGCTTTACGGGAAAACTCCGGTCTATTTTTTTTCTTAGATAATTGATGTACACATCTATGAAATTAGTGCCGGTATCAAAATGAGTGCCCCATACCTTTTCCGCAATTTCTGTTCTTGGAATAATTCTATCGGAATGCAGCATCATGTATTTCAATAAGTTATATTCCTTAGGTGTTAGTTTTATGGCGACACCACCTCGTTTACATTCATGCAGATTAGGGTTTATTTGTAAGTCAGCATATACGATGTCAACCGCCTTCCCCTCATTTTCGTCTATCTGGCTGCTGTTGCGCTTCAACAATACCTTCATGCGCGCCACCAGTTCACGCAAGTCGAAAGGTTTTACCATGTAATCATCCGCACCCACGTCAAATCCCTCTAATTTATCATCAGTAGTACCCAAAGCGGTCAGCATGAGAATAGGAACATGTTTGTTTTTCGTCCGTATCTCCTTGCATAAATCAAATCCATCAAGTTTTGGAAGGATGATGTCGGATATTATCAATTTGAAGTCATACTTATTGAAGAGCTGCAAGCCCATCATTCCATCATAGGCCACCATTACCTCGTAGCCGTGTTCCTCAATGCCCACCTTCAGCAAATCTGCGACTCTTTGTTCATCTTCTACAATAAGTATTTGTGGTATCATCATATATCTTCTATCTATAGTTTCATAGATAATTTCAAAAAAACAGCCTTGTCTGATTTTGAATTTACAAGTAATAATAAACAATTCAAAATCAGGCAAGGCTATTCCTCTAACTAACCATACATCTACAATATATTATTGTTCTTTTGTCTGTGCAGGTGCTTCATTTATCAAGTCCATGAACTGATCAAGCTTCGGTGTGATGATAATTTGAGTACGACGATTACGCTGTCTACCCAACTCTGTATTATTGGATGTCAATGGATTGTACTCTCCACGTCCTCCAGCGGTCATACGTTTAGGATCCACACCATAGTTCTTTTGCAAGTATTGTACCACACTTGATGCACGGAGCGTAGACAAGTCCCAGTTGTTACGAATATTCTTCATCAACGGACTGTTTGGATTTACAGGAACATTATCGGTATTTCCCTCCACCAAAACGTCATACTCTTTATAATCCATGATGATTTTAGCAATCTTACTCAGAGTTTCTGCAGCTCGGTCGTTAATCTCATAAGAAGCGGTTTTATAAAGCATGTTATCAGCCAAGCTGATATAAACCACGCCCTTCAACACCTGAACATCTACCTCTTTCAGTTCTTCACGACTCAAGGAGCGGGTCAAATTGTTGGTTAAAACCATGTTCAGTGAATCAGATTTAGATTTCACCTCTACCAAGTGTCGAATATATTGGTTCGACTCATTAATTTGATCCACCAATTTAGAGATATTAATGCTGTTAGAATTTGTATTTAACAAACTCTTATCCAACGACTTCTGTAAAGAGGCATAATCACGTTTTTGCTGAGATAATTGTTCTTCCAAAGCCGTAACACGCGCCTGTGATGCTGCCAACTGCTCTTTCGCTGTCTGATAATTAGAAGTCAACTCACGATTTTCAGACTGACAGTTTTCCAAATCTTTCTTACTTGCACAACTCGAAACCAATAAAGCAGCAGCAAGCAAAGGGAATATTAATCCATGTTTCTTCATCATAATCAATTCGTTTTTAGTTAAATATTTTTCTTTCATGCGTCAATGCCCTCATTCATCACTTATTCAGTGAGTAGGCCTCTCTACATGATATTATTTGTGTACAAATATATAAATAAGATATCAAAATGTGTGAGATGTCAAAACAAATTATAAAAATTTAACCGCTTCAATCGCAATTTATTGTGCATTAACACGATAGATGTAAGTTCACTTGCCGTTGACTAACGCTCTTGTTAGACTTTATATAGAGAATTGTGGTACGTTTCTCATCAAACCTCTCTATTCAATCGAACTCATTTGAGCCCTTCTCTTATGTCTCTAATATAAAGTAAAACAGCCTATCCTTATTAGATAGACTGTTAGATTGATAATAATTCTAATATTTTACTCATCCAAACGTAGAGGATAAGATATCATTGAGTGAAGGTTCTAAGCCATTTACGAATATCTTAAAATTCGTCCAGGCTTAATTTTATCAGACTTACTTATATGGCTCAATCGACATATCTGCTCTACTGTTACGCCACGTTTACGCGCAATCGAGTTCAACGTCTCGCCAGCTTGTACCTTGTGGTACTGTACTTGTACGGTATTGAACGCTTCCACATCCTCACGTCTGCTCGCTACACCGCCCCGAACTTGGTCTGGTGTGTAACCTCCATTGCCAATTTTTCCACGTAAACGATTCGCTTCTGTCGATTCTCTTTGATAAGAATTGTTTCTAAAGGTGTAATAGTCTCCTGTCACATCTTGTGCACGGAAGTCAAATAACAAGGCGGGATTCAATGCGACTCCGCACAATCTCGTTTCAAAATGCAGGTGAGAGCCTGTACTTCTACCAGTATTTCCACCCAGTCCAATCACATCTCCAGCACGCACTTCTTGGTTCTCACTTACCAATTGTTTAGACAAGTGCCCATAAATCGTCTCTAATCCATTGCCATGACGAATGACAATATAATTTCCATAGCCTCGGGCTTCATAGCGTACTATACGCACCTTGCCACTAAACGCAGCTCGAATGGTGTCGCCAATATATACCTTTATATCCAAGCCTTTGTGCTGGCGTCCCCAACGAGTACCAAAATTACTGGTAATTACACGGCTCGGTGTGGGCATACAGAAATGCCTAAGGTCAATTCTAAAGCTATCGGGGAGTGCTGTCTGTCGATGGGCATAACGATTGTCCCATTCTTCATACAACTGAGCTGCTGGAGATTCCAGATTTTCTTTTTCGATAATATTGTGAAGTAAGAGTGTATCCACTGCTTTCATCTTCCTATCTACGGGTGCTTGTCTTGCCAATAAGTCTTGCGCAATGGTTGGTTGTGCGAATGCTGCAAGCAAAGTAATAAAAGCAAATGTCTTAATCTTATTCAGTAGTCTCATATACAAATTTGGGTTTAGGTCTCCTATGGAGGTTATTAAAAACCTTTTACAGATCTTCAAGACAAATCAATCAAATCCTCATGATTCTTAAAAATCTGTTGCAAAAATAGTCAATTTATTGCAATCTTGTTACAGTGTTAACAGATTTTATAGACGCTTTAACCAAAGTGTATCAATTACAAATGCCATAAAAATACGTATATACACCTCTGTCTTTTTCTCATTTTTGGATATTCTTCCTTGTTATATGGGTTTTATTGTTATAATTAAGCAATATTTATGCATATATTCTACTGTTCTTTTCTTGCAGCGTTTTATGAGCATTTTTGTTAAAAAGTGTATCTTTATTGTTGCTTTTTTCCACAAATTCACTGCAATTAATGTCGCTAAGAAATAGCAGCCCAGTTCACATTGCTTTTCCGTAGCTCGTTTAATCGATTCCACAGCATGCTGTATTGGCTCTTTTCACAGTGAGGATCATCATTGATAATCTTCTGTGCCTCATCACGCGCCAACTGAATCAGCTGCCCATCACGGGCAATGTCGGCAATCTTTAAGTCAAACGCAATTCCGCTTTGCTGCGTCCCTTCCAAATCTCCGGGCCCCCTAAGTTTTAGGTCTGCTTCGGCTATCTGAAAGCCATCGTTGGTCTGACACATGATGTCAATGCGTTTTCTTGTTTCCTGTGTGAGCTTGTGATTCGTTACCAAGATGCAATAACTCTGATCTGCACCGCGCCCCACACGTCCACGCAACTGATGCAACTGTGACAAACCAAACCGTTGTGCATCCAGAATAACCATTACAGAAGCATTGGGAACGTCCACCCCAACTTCGATCACAGTGGTGGCAACCAATATTTGGGTCTCTCCCTTACTAAACTTTTGCATCTCAAGGTCTTTCTCTTTCGGCTTCATCTTACCGTGTACCTTGCTCAATTTCATATCAGGAAAGATACTACACAGTGACTCATATCCCGCTTCAAGATTCTTCAGGTCTATTTTTTCGCTTTCTGTAATGAGAGGAAACACGATATAAACCTGCCTACCCTGCCGAATTTGTTGTCTTATACCTTGGTACAGACTGGTGAGTTGGTTGTCGTACTTATGAATAGTCTGTATTGGTTTCCGCCCAGGCGGCAATTCGTCGATGACACTCACATCCAAATCGCCATAAATCGTCATCGCCAATGTGCGAGGAATGGGTGTTGCTGTCATCACGAGTATATGGGGAGGCTGTTGACTTTTCCCCCACAATTTGGCACGTTGCGCCACACCGAAGCGATGTTGTTCATCCACCACCGCCAACCCTAAACGTGAAAACTGAACATTGTCCTCAATGACAGCATGCGTACCCACCAATATTTGCACCTCACCCGTGAGCAAACCGTTTAATATCTCCTCTCGCTTCTTGCCTTTCACTATCCCCGTGAGCAGCTCTATGCGCACGGGCATCTGTCTTAAAAACTTACGAATGGTGGCAAAATGTTGCTCGGCTAAAATCTCCGTGGGAGCCATCATACACGTCTGAAAACCATTCCCAATAGCGATGAGCATAGACATGAGTGCCACCAATGTTTTGCCCGACCCCACGTCTCCTTGCACTAAGCGATTCATTTGCTGTCCCGTAGCCATATCGTTGCGTATCTCGTGCATCACTCGCTTTTGTGCATTGGTGAGCTCGAAAGGCAAGTTGTTGTGATAGAAAAAATGGAATAACGAACCTACTTGTGTAAAAACATAGCCTCGATATTTGCGGCGTTGGTCGTGGGCATATCGCAAAATATTCAGTTGAACATAGAACAACTCCTCAAACTTTAACCTGACTTGGGCTCGTTGCACGTCCTCGAGACTTTTCGGATAATGAATCTTATGCAATGCCTCCGTGCGAGAAATCAAGTGTAAGGGTCCTATTATATAAGGTGGCAATGTTTCAGAAATGGTCTGCTCAGAGAGTTTCTCCACCAAAGTCTTGGTAAGTTTTTCAAGCGAGCGAGAGGTCAGCCCCATCTTTTTCATGCGTTCGGTGGTCATATAATATGGTTGCATGCCCATTTCTGAAAGCTGTACATCTGCCACCTTATCTATATCGGGATGTGCAAACTGGTAACGACCGCCATAAATGCTTGGTCGTCCGAAGACGATATATTCTTCGTTGACCTTATAAGTCTTATAGACATATTGCGCACCACGAAACCAAACCAAGTCTACCACACCAGTTCCATCGCCAAAATGTGCCACCACTCGCTTACGATGAGTGCCCATAGCAAACTCTTCAAAGCTCAGTATCTTGCCTTTCAATTGCACAAATGGCAAGTCGCCTCGCAATTCACCAATACGATAAATCCTACTTCGGTCTACATACTTGTAAGGATAATACTCTAACAGGTCACCCCACGTAGATATTTGGAGTTCTTTCTCCAAAATTTCCTTACGCTTTGGTCCCACGCCTGTAAGGTATTTGATGTCTTGACTGAGTATGCTGGTCATGTTTGTGGTATCAGTAGTTCTGCCAATTTGATATCAAACGGTGTGGTAATCTTGATGTTTTCTCGGTTGCCTTCTACCATTTCAACCGTTTGTCCCATTGCTTCCACCACCGAAGCATCATCGGTAAACGCCTCCTGCTCGGGCTGTGCAAACGCTTTTTTTAGCAATGCAATGTCGAACACTTGTGGCGTTTGCACGATGCGGTAATCACTGCGAAGCACGTTCTTGCCACTGCCGTCTGCGCTGATATGGCGTAACGTATCGGTCACAGGAAGCACAGGGATGGCTGCGCCACATTTTTGAGCAGTAAGATAACAACGGTTAATCACTTCTGTTGACACAAAAGGACGAACTCCATCATGGATACCCACCGTGCCACAGATCTCTTCTGGAATGACTGCCAAACCATTCTTCGCCGATTCAAAGCGCGATGCGCCACCATTCACTACGGTATGCCCCACATGAAAGCTATATTCATCGCATAATTGTCTCCAATACGCTTGCTGCGAATGAGGTAGCACCACAATAATTCCCATTTCAGCGTCATACTGATGAAACCGTTCAATGGTATGCATGAGTATCGGTTTCCCTCCCACAATTCTAAACTGCTTGGGGATGTCACCTCCCATCCGAAGTCCTTTGCCACCTGCTACAATGATGATAAATCGCATCTTGTTGGTGGACGAGGTGACGAGGTGACAAGTGGACGAGATGTCGCATGGATGTGTATTCGAGTACATGAGTGGACGAGTGAATGATAAGAAAAAGGCAAGTTACTTTGTTTCCATCAAGTGAGTAAACCGCATTTGCTTTTGTAAGTCTTTGGTTTCTGCCTCACCTACAAATCCTTTCAAGATTTCAAAAGCATATGGGAAAGTAGCAGCAGGACCTTCTCCTGTGATGATGTTGCCATCGACGGTGAACAATTCTGCCGTATAATCGGCACCTTCCATATACTTTTCAAAGCCTGGGTAACAGGTTGCTTTACGTCCCTTCAATAGTCCTAAACTTCCTAAGACCATAGGACCAGCGCAGATAGCACCAATCCGCTTGCCTTTGGCGTGATGTGCAAGCAAGGCTTCCCGTACACCTGCATGCTCATTCAGGTTGGTTGCACCAGGCATTCCACCCGGAAGTAAGAGCATATCTACATCATCAAAGTGAGGGATGTCTTCAAATTTCAAATCGGCTTGAATGGTAACACCATGCGAAGACGTCACCCATGTGTCGCCTGTAACGCTCACTGTCTTGATTTCTACACCTGCTCTACGCAAAATATCTACTGGGAGTAAGGCTTCTACTTCTTCGAAGCCTGTTGCTAAAAATTCATATACCTTTGCCATAGTTTTTTGTTTTGTGGGTTTAACGACCCGTTGGTTGATCGAAATATAAATAGGTTCTTTCTGCAAATATACTATTTTTTTACGATAAAATACATCTCTCGCTTATCAATTCAGAATGATTGACGCTGATTAACGTTGTTTACCAGATTCATTCCTCCACGCGAAAAAAGTTGACAAAACTCAGGTTTAAGAGGACTTATTTTTCGTTATTTCCCATGAAAGTCCTGAATTTGCCGAAAATTTAAGCAAAATATAAACTGCTTATTATCAACGGTTTACATTTTTATAGAAAACTGCAACAGCACTAACCCATTGGGTTAAGCGGCTTATCTCCATGCTTTAAGCCTGTTAAAGACATGTCATAAGGCATCTATGCGCATGGAATAGAACGCATAACTCATTGAGATAAGTTCAACAAAGGCAAAAAACAGGGCAAAAATTTGTTAGCAACATGATTTTTAGAGCTAAAAGATAGAAAACTCATCCCTTTTTAAGAGCCTTAAAATTGTCAATAAAAATGCTGTTTTTCGCTGTTTCCTCACTCAAAAACAAGACCAGTTCTTTTTATTGCTTTCATGATTTTTTCTTTATCTTCATACGCTTTTCATGGGTGGTTTTATTCAATTATCAATAATAATATGTACATTTGCAAGTAATTGCCCGATACGTTTCCGCCATTGTTTATCATGGCTTTGGGAACGTCACAAAGAAGACAACTTAACGATAGATGATCCATATATGTCTGAACCAAAACTAAGATTTGCCCTTTTTGGCAACGAATACCAGCCTGAGAAAACAGCTTTCTTCCTGCGAATTATCGAGGAGTTGCAGGCACACGGTGCTCACGTGAGCATTGATAGCACGTTTTACGACTTCTTATGTCAAGATGTTCATTTCAAATCGGAGACCGTACAGCGGTTTGAAGGACAAGACTTCGATGCCGATTTTGTAATTTCCGTGGGTGGAGACGGTACTTTTCTCAAGGCTGCCCGACGTGTGGGCATCAAACAAATTCCGCTGATAGGGGTGAACACCGGCAGACTCGGTTTTCTTGCCAACATTCTTCCGAGTGAGTTAAAGGAAGCCGTTGCTGATATTTACGCCCACCATTACGAGTTAGAAAGGCATTCGGTCATTCAATTAGAGACCAACGGAGAGCCCTTAGACATCAACCCTTATGCCCTCAACGACATTGCCATCCTGAAGCGTGACAATGCGGCGATGATTACCATCCGTGCTTGCGTGAACGATGACTACTTGGTAACCTACCAAGCCGATGGTCTTGTAATTGCGACACCTACGGGTAGTACGGCATACAACTTGTCAAATGGCGGCCCAATCATGGTGCCATCGACCAGCAATTTGTGTCTCACACCTGTGGCTCCGCATAGTCTGAACATCCGTCCTATCGTGATTAACGACAACAATGTCATTACCCTCACGGTAGAATCACGTTCGCACAACTTCCTCGCTGCCATTGACGGTCGCTCTACAAAGTTAGGTGAGCATACGCAACTGACTATTCGCAAAGCTCCTTTTGCAACCCTATTTGTCAAACGGTTTGGTCAACGTTACTTCTCAACCCTGCGTGAAAAGATGATGTGGGGGGCAGACACAAGGGGATAACACATAGACATAGCAGCTTATGAACATCCGACAATGGTTTAAGATTCCTACCCCCAAATATTCCGCCAAGATCATTTTCAAATGGCTTTGGCGTGCTTGGCGTGGCAATCAGTTGCAGGCTATCCTCAATGCCGCCATTGGTTTGCTCTCTGTTGTGGTGAGTTTAGCACAAGTGTGGGCAGTACAGCATGCCATTGACGTGGCGTCTGGACACGCGGAAGGGTCAATCTACTGGTCTGTAGGGGTGATGGCTTTGCTCGTTCTTTGCGGCTTCGCCCTGCGTATCTGTTCCATTTGGGTGCGCAACATCTTGGGCATCAAGGCGCAAAACCGTATGCAGCAACGCATGCTCGACCGTATTTTGCGGTCGGAATGGACGGGAAAAGAGTCGCATCATTCAGGCGATGTACTCAACAGATTGGAACAGGATGTTGGCACGGTGGTAAGTTTTCTAACCGAAACTATTCCTAATACCATTTCGGTAGTGGCAATGTTTGTGGGCGCTTTCCTGTATCTTTTCTCTATGGACAAAGTACTTGCCTTCGTCATCGTAGGCATTATTCCTGTGTTTGTGCTGTTAAGTAAGCTGTATATTGGACAGATGCGAAGGCTCACCCGACAAGTACGCGACTCGGATAGCAAGGTGCAAAGTGTGCTGCAAGAGACCATTCAGCACCGTATGCTCATCAAGACGTTAGAGAGCGACAGCATCATGGTAGATCGATTGGAAAGCACACAGAGCGAACTTCGGCATCGGGTGGTAAAGCGAACGGCATTTAGTGTGGTGTCAAACTTTATCCTGAACGCAGGATTCTCTGTGGGTTATCTCATCGCTTTCCTATGGGCAGCCTTGCGAATGGCTGACCAAACACTGACTTTCGGAGGCATGACGGCGTTCTTACAATTAGTAAATCGTATCCAAGGACCAGCGCGCGACCTCACTCGCTTGGCACCTGTGTTTGTCGGAGTCTTTACAGCAGCCGAGCGATTGATGGAACTCGAGGAGAATCCTTTGGAGGAACAAGGCGACCCTATCCCCCTGACAGCACCGTGTGGGGTACGCTTAGAACACATTACCTACGCATACGACGATGGCGACAGTAATGTGATTGAACAGTTAGATTTTGATTTTTACCCCAGTTCGTGCACGGCTGTCTTGGGCGAAACGGGCGCAGGAAAGACCACATTGATACGACTCATCTTGGCTCTGTTGCACCCCAATGAGGGGAAAGTCATTATATACAATCAACAAGAGCAAAAAGAATTATCGCCCTTGATGCGTTGCAACTTTGTGTATGTGCCACAGGGAAACACGCTGATGAGTGGTACCATTCGCGACAACCTGCGATTGGGCAAGCTCAACGCTACGGAAGAGGAAATAAAAGCGGCGTTGGAAATGAGTTGCGCCTCGTTTGTTATGGAGCTTCCTGATGGCTTAGACACCGTTTGTACGGAAGCAGGAGGCGGATTGAGCGAGGGACAGGCACAGCGTATCAGCATTGCCCGAGCCTTGTTGCGCAACCGTCCAATCATGCTGTTCGATGAGGCTACCAGTGCTTTAGACCCCGAGACGGAGCGACAGCTCTTACATAATATTCTCTCTAATCACGACAAAACCGTGATATTCATTACTCACAGACCTGCCGTAGTAGACTACTGCGACCAAACGTTACATCTACAAAAACAATAATTAATCATGAAAAGAATTGTATTTCTCACATTTTGCTTGTTTTGCACAGTTGCAACATTGTTGGCACAAGATGATGATGCCAAGTATGCCACACAGCTTTTAGAGGTTGGAACGACAGCACCAGCCCTTACACTGCCCACCATCAACGGCGAGACCTTATCGCTAAACGACTTCCGAGGGAAGTATGTGGTGTTGGAATTTTGGGCTTCTTGGTGTCCCGATTGTCGCAAAGTCACACCAAAAGTGGACGAGTTGGGGGCGAAATATGCCGAGCATGGCGTGGCTTTCATACACGTTTCGTTTGATACCAACAAAGAGGCATGGACCCAATACGTACAGCAAAACTGCAAAAACAAGCAAGCATACCATGTTTGCAACTTTGAGAAGATGAAAGAATCGAAAGTGGCAAAGGATTTTCAAATCAAGTGGATTCCCTCCTTCTATCTTATCTGTCCAGAGGGAAAGATTGTCATGAGAACGGTGATGGTGGAAAAAATCGAAAAAAAATTAGCCGAGCTGGTGCAACTTTCGAAACCATGCTGTCGTCTAAAAGCCAAATGATACATCTCAAAGACATCAACAAGACCTATTTTGGCGCACAGCCCCTGCACGTTCTCAAGGGCATCACGCTTGACATAGAGGAAGGCGAATTTGTCTCTATCATGGGCGCATCGGGCTCGGGGAAGTCTACCTTATTAAATATATTAGGCATCCTCGACAATTATGACAGTGGCGAATATGTGCTGTCGGGTACGCTCATCAAAGACCTGAGCGAAAGGCGTGCCGCCGAATACCGCAACAAGATGATTGGCTTCATCTTCCAGTCATTCAACCTCATCGGCTTCAAGACAGCGGTAGAAAACGTGGAATTGCCCTTGTTCTACCAAGGAGTAAGTCGCAAAACACGCCGTCAACAAGCGCAGGAGTATCTCGACAGACTGGGGTTAGCACAGTGGGCAGACCACTATCCTAACGAGATGTCGGGCGGACAGAAACAACGTGTCGCCATTGCCCGCGCGCTGATTACCAAACCACAGATTATCTTAGCCGACGAACCGACGGGAGCTTTGGACTCGAAAACCAGCGTGGAGGTGATGCAACTGCTCAAGTCGCTCAACCAAGACGAACACATGACCATTGTCGTGGTAACACACGAGAGCGGTGTCGCCAACGAGACAAACAAGATTATCCATATCAAGGACGGACTGATAGGACGCATTGAGGAGAATCTCGACCATAACTCAAGCCCATTCGGGACAGGAGGTATCATGAAATAATGCTTAAAACAAGTCGAACATGAGAGACATCTTAACAGAAATATGGGCCACCGCACGACGCAATAAACTGCGCACTACCCTCACTGGGTTTGCGGTAGCGTGGGGCATCTTCATGCTCATATTCCTGTTGGGAGCAGGCAATGGACTGATCAATGCCACGCAACAGAACTCAAATAGATATCTCAATACCTCCATGGTGATATTTGGCGGACAAACGTCAAAGGCACACAAAGGACTAAAAGAGGGGCGCAAGATAGAACTGAACGACCGTGACATGGAAATCACCCAAGACCGATTCAGCGACAATGTGGAAGAGGTGGGTGCCGAACTCGACCATGGCAACACCACTATGAGCCATGGAAAAGAGTACACTGCCGCCAACATCAGTGGTGTATATCCCAACGATTACATCATCAACAAGCGTGACATGATCTACGGGAGATTTATTAATAAGATAGATATCAGAGACCGCAGGAAGTCGATTGTTATCAGTGATGACATGGCGAAGGAGCTTTCACCCACGGGAAATGTAGAAGATATGCTGGGACAAATCGTGAGAATGGAAGACTTGGCGTTTCACATTGTGGGTATTTATCAAGTAGACAAGAGCATGATGGGTACCGATGCGTTCATCCCTTTCACCACCTATCGCACTATATATAATGTGGGTGACAAGACAGGCAACATCGTATTCTCATTCAAAGGCTTGGAGACAGAACAGCAAAACGAAGCTTTCGAGCAGCGTTACCGTGCTAATCTCAACGGCAATCACGGTGCTGCGCCCGATGATGAGGAGGCGGTTTGGATATGGAACCGATTCACGCAAGCCATGCAGATGAACACTGGAATGGGGATGTTGCGCACGGCATTATGGATAGTGGGCATCTTTACCCTGCTCAGTGGCATCGTCGGAGTTTCCAACATCATGCTCATCACGGTGAAAGAACGCACCCACGAGTTCGGTATTCGCAAGGCTATCGGTGCCACACCATGGTCTATTCTGCGACTCATCATCATTGAGAGCATCATTATCACCACCTTTTTCGGATACATCGGCATGGTGTTGGGCATTGCAGCCAATGAATACATGAATGCCACCATTGGCAACATGAAGGTTGATTCGGGCATGTTTACCACCACCATGTTTGTTAATCCCACCGTTGGACTTGACGTTTGTATCAACGCCACGCTACTGATGGTGGTGGCAGGCACTATCGCTGGACTCATTCCTGCACGCAAAGCGGCACACGTAAGACCCATTGAAGCACTAAGAGCAGAATAAGCCATGAAGTTTGACATCGACACATACAAAGAGATTATCGAGACACTCTCGCGCAACAAGAGCCGCTCTTTCCTCACTGGCTTTGGCGTTTTCTGGGGCATCTTCATGCTCATGGGACTCATCGGAGGTGGACAAGGGTTCAGAGAGTTGCTCAATCGAGTGTTCGAAGGCTTTGCTACCAACTCCTCAGTCATCTTCGCTCAACCCACTACCAAGCCATACGACGGCTATCGCAAGGGGCGACAATGGACATTAGAATATAAAGATGTGGAGCGTATCAAGGCGAACGTTCGCGACTTAGACATCGTTACACCGGGACTGTCGCAATGGGGTGGAAACGCTGTGTTTGGCGACAAGAAAAGCAACTGCAACATCAAAGGACTGATGGCGGATTACGCTAAGGTGGAAACGCCACACATGTACTACGGTAGATACCTCAACGAAATGGACATGCAGCAACGCAGAAAGGTGTGTATATTAGGCAAGAAAGTGTACAAGAACTTGTTTCCAGGCGGTGGAGACCCTTGCGGTCAGCTCATTAGGATAGACTCTATCTACTACAGTGTCGTAGGAGTAGACTATAGTGCAGGTAACATGCAAATCAATGGGTCGGCAGAAGAGAGCGTCGTCATACCGCTCCCACTGATGCAACAAGCCTACAATTTGGGGCAAACCGTTCACGTTATTTGTGTTACAGGGCGTCCTGGAGTTAAAATGAGCAAGGTAGCACAACCCATGAGGGATGTCATCGCCCGTGCACACCACATTGATCCGACCGACGAAAAGGGCATCACGGTGTTCAACACCGAAGTGATGTATGGCATGGTTGACAGTCTCTTTGCCGGTGTCAACTTCTTGGTATGGCTCGTAGGTATCGGCACTTTGCTGGCTGGAGCTATCGGTGTGTCCAACATCATGATGGTAACAGTACGCGAACGAACCACAGAAATTGGCATCAGGCGTGCCATTGGGGCTACGCCACGCACCATCTTGGGACAGATAATCGCAGAGAGCATCATCCTGATAGCGGTAGCTGGCATGAGTGGAATACTCTTTGCCGTCATCATTCTACAGCTGGCAGAGATGGGTACCACCACCGATGGCTTTACTGCTGCACACTTCCAAGTAAACTTCTGGACTGCCGTGGGCGCTGTCATCATGCTGTCTATCCTTGGCGTTTTGGCAGGATTGGCACCTGCACTGAGAGCCATGTCTATCAAACCTGTGGATGCCATGCGAGACGAATAACTCAAATAAGAAAACTCATTATAGAACCTATTCATGATACACACTGCCGACCGCAGAACGAGTTGCGCATTGTGAACCATACATTACACCATTATGAAAAAGAATATCAAATTTATCGTTGCAGGCGTTATCGCCCTCATCTTCATCGGAACATTTGTTTTCCTATGGTTCAAGTCACGCCCTCAACCCGAGGTTTACGACGAGTTTACCCCCAAGATGTCGAACCTGAAGAAGGTAACTGTCATCACTGGCAAGATTGAACCTCGCAACGAGGTGAACGTGAAGCCGCAGATTTCGGGTATCATCACCGAGATTATGAAAGAAGCGGGCGAGATGGTGCAGGCTGGAGAGATTATCGCAAAGGTAAAAGTGGTGCCTGATATGAACCAATTGTCGAACGCACAGTCACGCATTCGCTTGGCACAAATCAACGTGAAGCAAGCAAAAGTGAACTACGACCGTGAGAAGAAGCTCTACGACAAAGGATTAGTAGCAGGCGATGAGTACGACAAAATACGGCAAGCCTACCAACAATCGCAAGAGGAAGTGAAGGCTGCACAAGACAACTTAGAGGTGGTTCGCGACGGTGTGTCAAAGAATAATGCCAACACCAGCAGCACACTTATTCGCTCCACCATTAGCGGTTTGATTCTTGATGTACCCGTAAAAGTGGGCAACACGGTCATCTTGAGCAACACCTTCAACGACGGAACCACCATTGCCACGGTAGCCAACATGGGCGACCTTATCTTCCGAGGCAACATCGACGAGACAGAAGTGGGACAACTGTCTGTGGGCATGCCCATGAAAATTACTATCGGAGCCTTGCAGGACAACACCTTGCAGGCGTCTCTCGAATATGTTTCACCCAAAGCTGTTGAGCAAAACGGTGCCAACCAATTTGAGATAAAAGCCGCCATTCGTAACATCCAGGGCAAGAAGATACGCAGTGGATACAGTGCCAATGCCGAGATTGTACTGGCAAGTGCGCAAAACGTGTTGACTGTTCCAGAGAGTGCCATTGAGTTTAGTGGAAAACAAACCTATGTGTACATCGTCAAGGGAGATAAGGACAATAAGACTTACGAGCGTCGAAAGGTAGAAACAGGTATGAGCGACGGTCTGAACATCGAGATAAAAAGCGGCTTGAACAAGAACGAAAAGGTGCGCGGACCTAAGAAAGTGAAAGAAGACTAAACCGCTAAGTATCGCTAACGTTCGCATCCTACACATCTCTATACCCACCTTTTTGCTTTCATGAAAGGCGTGAACGCTTTTTATTTGCATCTCTATAAAAGGCAGATTCACACAGTAGCGCAATAATAATCAGTGCTTCTATGATGATACTTCTTTTATAAAATAAACTGTTTTATCTGGCAAAATAGGCTGTTTTACCCACCAAAACAGCCTATTTTGCTTCCTTATAAAATCCCTATAAGGCAAATATCAATCATTTTATTTTGTGCTGTCCGCAGTTTGCAGTATCTTTGCAGAAGATAGGCTTCGCCTTAACAAAGAAAGTAAACTTTCTCTGTCTTCGGCTTGCACTATCTTTGCAGAAGATAGGCTTCGCCTCAACAAAGAAAGTAAACTTTCTCTGTCTTCGGCTTGCACTATCTTTGCATCAAGGAGATAAATCATGCCCATCTACAAACTATTCTTGGGTGTAGATATTATCTTTTTCTTAAAAGACAAACATTCACCTTTATACTAATTTTACAGATATGATTCTTTTCTTTGAAACACCCCAAAAGAATATCATTGCAACGGAGATAAACCACCAACCTTGTCAAGAAGACATCGACAAACTGTGTTGGCTCTTTGGGCAAGCTACTTGCTTGGATGCAAAGCAGCTTGAGGGCTTCTTCGTAGGACCACGGCGCGAAATGATTACTCCATGGAGTACCAATGCCGTTGAGATTACTGAAAATATGAATCTAAGCGGCATTTTGCGTATTGAGGAATTCTTCCCTGTCCGCTCAAAAGAGGCGGAACATGACACGATGTTGCAAAGAATGTACGACGGATTGGGACAAGACATTTTTGAGGTGAATCACCAACCAGAGCCTATCAAGCTGGTTGAGAATCTGGAACAGTATAACGAGCAAGAGGGATTGGCACTCTCGCCTGAAGAGATGGCGTACCTGCACACCATAGAAAAGCAGAACGGAAGACCGCTCACCGACAGCGAAATATTCGGGTTTGCACAAATCAATTCTGAACACTGTCGGCATAAGATATTCGGTGGCATATTTATCATTGACGGTGAAGAAAAAGAATCGTCGCTCTTTGCCATGATTAAGCGTACCACCAAAGAGAATCCGGGGAAGATACTGTCTGCCTATAAGGACAATGTGGCTTTTGCACAAGGCCCCATGATAGAACAGTTTGCACCCGAAAATCAGGCGACTAGTGATTATTTCAAAGTAAAAGACATCGAGAGTGTCATCTCATTGAAAGCCGAAACACACAACTTCCCCACCACCGTAGAACCCTTTAACGGTGCTGCAACAGGAACAGGTGGAGAGATACGCGACCGCATGGGTGGTGGTGTAGGCTCTTGGCCATTAGCCGGAACTGCCGTTTACATGACAGCTTACCCTCGATTGCAAGGCGAAGCACGGTCATGGGAGAACATCCTGCCCGTGCGTAAATGGCTCTATCAATCGCCCGAACAAATACTCATCAAGGCTTCGAATGGTGCCAGCGACTTCGGAAACAAGTTCGGACAACCATTAATCTGCGGTTCGGTACTCACTTTTGAACACCAAGAAGACGACCAAAAGTTGGGTTACGACAAGGTAATTATGCTGGCTGGCGGTGTTGGTTACGGCAAAAAACGCGACTGCTTGAAGAAAGAACCGCAAAAAGGCAATAAGGTGGTAGTAGTTGGTGGCGACAACTACCGTATCGGACTGGGTGGCGGAAGCGTGTCATCCGTTGATACAGGACGTTATACCAGTGGTGTAGAACTGAACGCTATACAGCGTGCTAACCCCGAAATGCAAAAGCGTGCCTACAACTTGGTAAGGGCTTTGGTGGAAGAAGAAAGCAACCCAGTGGTATCTATCCATGACCATGGTAGTGCTGGACACCTGAACTGCTTGTCCGAATTGGTAGAAGACTGCGGTGGAGAGATTGACATGACCAAGCTGCCGATTGGTGATAAGACGCTCAGTGCCAAGGAAATCATTGCCAACGAGAGTCAGGAACGCATGGGACTGCTCATTGACGAGCAACATCTTGACCACGTAAAGGCGATTGCCGAACGTGAGCGTGCACCGCTCTACGTGGTAGGTGAGACCACTGGCGACGCTCACTTCTCATTCGTACAAGGGGATGGAAAGAAACCGTTTGACTTGGATGTGGCACAAATGTTTGGACATTCGCCCAAGACCATTATGAAAGATGAGACGGTAGAACGCCATTACGAAAACGCCACCTATAGCCAAGACCAAATAGATAGCTATCTTGACAAAGTGCTACAATTAGAAGCTGTAGCTTGTAAAGACTGGCTCACCAACAAGGTGGACCGCTCTGTAACAGGAAGAATAGCACGCCAACAATGTCAAGGCAAGATACAATTGCCTCTCTCCGACTGTGGTGTCGTGGCTTTAGACTATCGTGGCAAGAAAGGTATTGCAACAGCGATAGGACATGCGCCACAAGCAGGATTGGCTTCGCCACAAGCAGGAAGTGTGCTCAGTGTGGCAGAGGCACTCACCAATATTGTGTGGGCTCCGCTCACAGATGGGCTGGAAGGCATCTCGCTATCAGCCAACTGGATGTGGCCTTGTCGCTCACAAAAGGGCGAAGATGCACGCCTGTATGCTGCTGTCGAGGCGTTGAGCGACTTCTGTTGCTCGCTCCACATCAACGTACCCACAGGAAAAGACTCGCTTTCACTCACTCAAAAATATCCTAATGGCGAGAAAATCATCTCTCCGGGAACCGTCATTGTCAGCGCAGGAGGTGAAGTGGAAGATGTGAAAAAAGTAGTTTCACCAGTATTAGTGAACGATAAGAACTCATCACTCTACTACATAGATTTCTCTTTCGACGACCAACGGTTGGGCGGAAGTGCCTTTGCGCAAACCTTAGGAAAAGTGGGGAGTGACGTTCCGACGGTGAAAAACCCAGAGTATTTCGCCGATTGTTTTGAAGCAGTTCAAGCCTTAATCAAGAAAGGTTGGGTGATGGCAGGCCATGACATTAGTGCTGGTGGCTTGATTACCACCCTCTTAGAAATGACATTTGCCAATCCTGACGGAGGCATCCACGTAAATCTTTACGATTTTGCAGAAGATAATGTGGTGAAAACCCTATTTGCAGAAAATCCGGGTGTCATCATTCAGGTATCCGACACGCACAAACAAGCATTGCGCGAATACTTAGAAGCCGAAGGTATTGGATATGCCAAGATTGGCTACCCTACCCCCAAAGTACGCCAGCTCGTGATAAAGAAAGGAGAATGGGAACACGAATTCGAGATTGATGCATTGCGTGACACATGGTATCAGACATCTTATCTGCTGGACAAACGACAGAGCATGAATGGAAAAGCAGACGAACGCCGACAGAACTATTGGCAACAACCCGTTGAGTGGCACTTCAAAGAGGAGTTTACAGGCAAGCTCTCTCAATACCAGCTGGATGCCAATCGTCGCTCCACATCAGGAATTAAAGCCGCCATTATCCGAGAGAAAGGCACCAATGGCGAACGCGAAATGGCTTATGCTTTATACTTAGCAGGCTTTGACGTGAAAGATGTGATGATGACCGACTTGATATCTGGTCGGGAAACACTGGAAGATATCCATATGATTGTATTCTGTGGAGGTTTTTCAAACAGTGATGTGTTGGGCTCTGCAAAAGGTTGGGCAGGCGCATTCCTATACAATCCAAAAGCGAAAGAAGCGCTTGATAAGTTCTATGCTCGCAAGGATACGCTCTCATTAGGTATCTGTAACGGTTGCCAATTGATGGTGGAGCTGAACTTGATTAACCCTGAACTTCAACGACACACACGCATGTTGCACAACGACTCACAAAAGTTTGAGAGTGCATTCTTAAGTTTGTCTATTCCAGAGAATAACAGTGTGATGCTTGGTAGCCTCGCTCATAGCAAATTGGGTATTTGGGTAGCGCATGGAGAAGGGAAGTTTAGCTTGCCAGAGTCAGAAGACAAGTATCATATTGTTGCAAAATACAACTACAGTGAATATCCCGGAAATCCAAATGGCAGCGACTACAGTGTAGCTGGCATCTGTTCTGCGGATGGACGTCATTTGGCAATGATGCCCCACTTAGAACGTGCTATCTTCCCTTGGCAAACAGCTTATTATCCGCACAAGCATCACTGCGATGAAGTGACCCCATGGATAGAGGCGTTTGTAAATGCGAGAAAGTGGATAGAAGGAGAAGTATAGTTGACGAGTAGACAAGTTGACAAGTTGACGAGTAAACGAGTTCACAAGTTGACAAGTTAACGAGTTGAAAAAAAGGTATTCATTAGTAAGGAGACTATCACCATTCACAGCGCATGGGCAATCATATCAAAATACCCAACACGGCAGAGACATCAGAGGATAACTACCGCTGGACGACGCTCTTTAAGACTTTCTTCAAGATAGGAGCGTTTACCCTTGGTGGTGGCTATGCCATGATTCCCATTATCGAAACAGAGGTAGTGGAGAAGCATCATTGGATAGAGAAAGATGAGTTCCTCGACCTCATTGCCGTTGCACAGAGCTGTCCAGGTGTGTTTGCTATCAACATCAGCACCTTTGTTGGCTATAAGTTACGAGGCACACCCGGAGCCATTTGTACGGCTACAGGGACGGCATTGCCGTCTTTTCTCATCATTTTGCTGATTGCGATGTTCTTTCATAGTTTTATGGACGTGCCTTGGATAGCAGCCATGTTCAATGGCATTCGACCTGCGGTTGTCGCCTTGATAGCCGTACCCACCTTCAACTTAGCAAAGAGTGCGAAGATATCGTTAGTCAACTGTTGGATACCCGTTATTTCTGCGCTGCTGATATGGGCGGTTGGAGTCAACCCTATTTTTATTATCATAGCTGCAGCGGCAGGTGGCTATATTTACGGACAGTTTATCAAGCCTACTGAGTAATATGATTTATCTCTATCTCTTCTTTACCTTTTTCCAAATAGGTTTGTTTGGTTTTGGTGGTGGTTACGGCATGCTGTCGCTCATACAAACAGAGACAGTGATACAACACCACTGGTTGACAAGTGCGGAGTTTACCAACATTGTGGCTATCAGTCAGATGACACCTGGTCCCATAGGCATCAACTCTGCCACCTATTGTGGCTATGCTGCGGTTCACAATGCAGGATATGGCATGTGGATGTCGGTTTTAGGCTCGGTTGTTGCCACCACAGCCTTGGTGCTACCTTCCCTTGTCCTCATGATACTCATTAGCAAGATGTTTATGAAATATATGAATACAGAACCAGTGCAAAATATCTTTAGCGGCCTAAGACCTGCTGTTGTTGGTCTCTTGGCTGCTGCTACCCTACTGCTGATGAATGAGGAAAACTTTGGCTCAATGGTGAGAAATCCATGGCAGTTTTGGATTAGTATTGCCTTATTCATCGCAACATTTATAGGAACGAAATATATCAAAATTAATCCTATCCGAATGATTTGCTATGCGGCATTCGCAGGGTTGATGTTGTTGTATTGAATGTTTATAAGTTGACGAGTTGACGAGTTAACAAGTTGACAAGTTAATAGCATTATTTAGTTGACGAGTTCACAAGTTGACGAGTTAACAAGTTAATAGCTGTCAACTCGTCAACTAAACCAACTAAATCAACTATCAACTTGTCAACTCGTAAACTTGTCAACTCGTCAACTAAACCAACTAAATCAACTAAATCAACTATCAACTTGTCAACTCGTCAACTTGTCAACTCGTCAACTAAACCAACTAAACCAACTATCACCTTGTCAACTCGTAAACTTGTCAACTCGTCAACTAAACCAACTAAATCAACTATCACCTTGTTAACTCGTAAACTTGTCAACTCGTCAACTAAAAAAAAGAATCTCCAATGAACAAAATACATGGTTTTGTAGGAGCCATCACCTCTGCAACAGCGTTTGGGCTTATACCACTCTTTAGTATTCCAGTATTAGCAACGGGCATGCCCTCCACCGCAGTATTGGTGTATCGCTTTGCTTTTGCTTGTCTCATTATGCTTGTTGTGCTGATGTACCAACGGCAAAGTCTGCACCTTCGCTTTGGCGAATCGCTCCGCCTTATGCTGCTATCCACTATGTATACCGGGTCGGCAGTTTTCCTTATCGAGGGCTATCGTTATCTGTCCAGCGGCATCGCAACCGTTATTATGTTTTCATATCCTGTGTGGACTGCTCTGTTAATGATGATTTTTAGGGGTGAAAAGGCATCGGGTACTACCTTTTTAGCCATTGGACTGGCAGTGGCAGGGGTATGTTTCTTATCAGGAATAGAGAACGGTGTTGGCAACATCTCTGTTTTGGGAATCTGCTTAGAGCTTCTGTCAGGACTATCGTACGCTATTTATATGGTTGCCTACCCTACAATGAAAATACGCACCATACCCACCATAAAAGTAAACTTTTATATTTTCTTCTTCACGATGCTGCTGCTCATGTTATACGCCATATTCACCTCAGGTAGGTTGCCAGCCATTCATACGGGTACGGTCCTGCTCAACCTCTTCTTATTGGGCTTGCTTCCAACAGTAGTAAGCAACATCACCCTCATCTTGTCGCTGAAGAGTATTGGCAGCACCTTGGTGGCAATACTCGGTGCCTTCGAACCACTAACGGCGATGTGTATCGGCATTATGGTCTTTGGCGAGCCGTTTACGGTACACATAGCCATCGGATTTGTGTTGATATTGATTGCCGTAGCAGTGTTAATCCTTAAAAATGCACACCATAAGACAAAAGCAGAAAAAGATACTGTCTCTTCAATTTGAAAAAACACCATAAAATAAGACGTAAACAAGAGCGCATGTCAAATATTATATCTATATTTGCGAAAGGAAATAATGAGGCGTACAAACCATTTTGCAAAACCGTCATATTAACAACTATTTATATCATCTGAAAAAGAAGATTATAAAAAAGGAAAGGCGATATTTCAAAAATATCAATTGATGAAAAACATCCTGATTATCATTCTGTCATCACGACAAATTCAGAATCTATCTCAATATCGCATAAAGAAAAAAAATATCACCATATAAAATGTTAACGAAAAAAAATACACAATGGAAAAAGACCAAGATTACAGAGTAGAAAGTGATTTGTTAGGAGAATTACAAGTTCCTACAAATGCGTATTATGGCGTGCAAACTCAGCGCGCTATTAACAATTACAAGATATCAACAGGAAAGATGAGCGACTATCCCGACTTTGTTATCTCGATAGCCTATGTCAAGAAGGCTGCTGCTAAAGCCAATGCAGAGGCAGACTTCTTAGATACACACATTGCAGAAGCCATTTGCAAAGCCTGCGATGACATTATTGAAGGAAAGTTGCAAGATCAATTCCCTGTAGATATGGTTCAGGGTGGTGCTGGTACTTCGGTGAACATGAATGCCAATGAAGTGATTGCCAACCGTGCATTGGAAATCATGGGGTATAAAAAAGGGGATTATGCGCATTGCTACCCTAACGACCATGTGAACTGTGGACAGTCTACCAATGACGCTTATCCCACTGCACTACGCTATGCCGTGTATCGAATGAATAAGACGTTGGTGGAGAGTCTTCGCCACCTTGTAGACACGTTCAACAGCAAAGCCGATGAATACAAAGACGCTGTGAAAATGGGACGTACACAGTTACAAGACGCAGTGCCTATGACTTCAGGGCAAGAGTTTAAGGCCTTTGCACACAGCTTAGAGCAAGAAATAGACTTCCTAAACGAAAACGCCAAGCGCCTTTTGACTATCAACATGGGAGCAACTGCCATTGGTACAGGTATTAACGCAGCACCAGGATACGACAAGTTGGTGACCAAGTATTTGGCAGAATACACAAAAGAGGACTTTAAGGAAGCAGGCGATATGATTGCTGCCACACCCGACACAGCCGATTATGTGAGCTATTCAGGTGCTATGAAACGATTGGCTGTCAAGTTATCAAAGATTTGTAACGACTTGCGATTGATGGCATCGGGTCCTCGTTGTGGTCTACACGAAATTAACTTGCCTCCTATGGCTCCAGGCTCTTCCATTATGCCAGGCAAGGTGAATCCTGTGATTCCAGAAGTAACCAATCAAGTTTGCTTCAAGGTCATTGGTAACGATACAACCATCACCATAGCAGCAGAGGCTGGACAGTTACAACTCAATGTGATGGAGCCTATTATTGTGCAATGTCTGTTTGAAAGCTCACAGTGGCTGAACAATGCCATGAATACATTGGCTGATAAATGTGTGAAAGGTATTACCATTAACACCCAGCACAATCTTGATGTGGTGAACCATTCCATTGGAATTGTTACCGCATTGAATCCTTACATTGGTTACAAGAACAGTACCAAAGTGGCTAAGGAAGCTTTAGAAACAGGCAAGAGCTTGCACGAGATTGTAGTGGAAAAAGGATTCTTGTCCAAAGAAGAGGTAGACAAAATTCTCGATCCCAAAGGTATGCTCAACGTACACAAGAAGATAGAAGTATAACAGGGTAATCCGACACCTCTTTTGAATCGGGTAGGAGGTAAATGTTATTCATAAAAGGCATTTACCTCCTACTTTCACA
>NZ_JRPQ01000066.1 GCF_000762405.1 Hoylesella timonensis S9-PR14
AATGCTGAATTTTCTTTACAAAGTGCCTCTCATAACTCGCGTGAAAACAACCAACGCCAAAGTTGGTCGCAAATACGCGAGAAATGAGCGACTTTCATAATACATTGTCATTGAGAGCATTATGTTTAAGTTTTCTCTTTTCCTTCGTCTTTTTACCATTTCTTTCCGATTAAAGCATTGAGATAAGCTTACTATTTGCATGCTTTAAGCCGGCTGAAGCATGTGAATAACACCTCTAATGTGTGTTTTCAAGCCCGTTAAATCAATGTTCCGACTTGAAAAGACATCTATTCTGTTAAAATCAGCCCATTTTTGCATGTCGTTTGCCTATTAAATTTTTCTATTTCGCAGATTTTAGATGGTCGTTTTTTGGTAAAATGATAGGACAAAAACAACGTATTTCATTACTAAATAATAAAATTAAAGAAGACGATTCTTTTCGGTATGAGTATTCGTGTAAATATAATGCACCAAACATAGGTTTTTGAAGAAATCGCACCACAACTCATTTTTTTCATGTATATTTGTAACAATTATTAAAAGCATAGTTTATCTGTAAATGGATTTACAAGACATAACATACTACCTGCCAGCCGAATGGGAGCCGCAAAAAGCGGTGCAATTGACATGGCCACATGCCCATACCGACTGGCAACCCTATTTGCAAGACATCATTGATACTGAGGTACAACTGGCAAGGGTGATTGCAAGATATCAGGAGGTGCTCATTGTCACACAAGATGTGGCAGCGACGAAACGCCACTTCACGGCAGAGGAATGCCAGCAAATCAGGTTCGTAGAATGCCCTCTCAATGACACCTGGGCTCGCGACCATGGCTTCATCACCTTACTGTCCAAAGACGGCAAGGCTGCTCCCCTACTCTTAGATTTCCAATTTAACGGTTGGGGAAACAAGTTTGAAGCCTCCAAGGACAATCGTATCAACAGGCAGCTTGTAGCGAAAAACGCAGTAAAAGGCGAATATGTAGATTATAACGACTTTGTCTTGGAAGGCGGTTCCATCGAGAGCGACGGCAAGGGAACCATCCTGACCACCAGTCTCTGCTTGCTCGCTCCAAACAGAAACCAACCGCTGACAAAGCAAGAAATAGAACGAAAGTTGCTCAATAGATTGCACGCCGACCGCATTTTGTGGATAGACTACGGAAAACTGGTAGGTGATGACACGGATGGACACATAGACACAACCGTGCGATTTGCCCCAAATGACACCTTATTATATATAGGCACCGATGACGAGGAGGACGTGCAATACAAGGACTTCAAAAAAATGGAACAACAACTGAAAACGTTTCGCACCATAGAAGGCGAGTCTTATAGATTGCTCAAGCTCCCTATTCCCCAACCCATTTTCTACGAAGGTGAACGTCTGCCAGCCACTTACGCCAACTTCGTGGTCATTAATGGGGCAGTGATAGTTCCTACCTATCAACAAGACGAACTGGACAGGCAAGCGCTCGACATCATTGGGACAGCCTTCCCCCACCGTGACATCATTCCTATAGATGCCACGACTGTGATTAAACAGCATGGCTCGCTGCACTGTCTTACCATGCAACAAATGCAAACTTTGAACTTTGAACATTGAACTTTAAACTTTATGATTGGCAAAGCTATCAACTTGTGAACTTGTAAACTTGTCAACTAAAAAACTAAAAACTCATCAACTCATCAACTTAAAAAACATGCACGAAATAAGAATAGGAATACTACAATTGCGGAACACAAAATGTGTTGACGACAACAAAAAGAAAATAGCCGAGAACATCACCGACTTGGCGCAGCGTGGCGCACAACTCATCGTACTGCAAGAATTGCACAATTCGCTCTACTTCTGTCAGGTAGAAGATGTCAACAACTTCGATTTGGCAGAACCGATACCTGGTCCATCAACCGAGTATTATGGCAAGCTCGCTCAACAATTAGGAATCGTCATCGTTACCTCCTTGTTTGAGAAACGAGCGCCCGGACTGTATCACAACACGGCAGTGGTGATTGAGAAAGACGGAACTATTGCTGGCAAATACCGCAAGATGCACATACCTGACGACCCCGCCTACTATGAAAAGTTCTATTTCACCCCTGGAGATTTAGGTTTCCACCCTATTGACACCTCCGTAGGACGCTTAGGTGTATTAGTTTGTTGGGATCAATGGTATCCAGAGGCAGCCCGACTCATGGCATTGCAAGGTGCACAACTGCTCATCTATCCCACAGCCATTGGTTACGAAAGCAGCGATGACGAAGATGAGCAACAGCGACAACGCAACGCATGGACCACTGTTCAGCGCGGACATGCGGTAGCCAACGGACTGCCAGTTATCACCGTAAACCGAGTTGGACACGAAGACGACCCTTCCGGACAAACCAATGGCATTAACTTTTGGGGCAGTTCTTTCGTGGCTGGTCCACAAGGAGAATTGTATTATCAGGCGTGCGATGACGATGAAGAAAGCGTGGTGATAGACATCGACCTCGACCATAGCGAACAAGTACGCCGCTGGTGGCCATTCTTGCGAGACCGACGGATTGAGAACTATCAGGACATCTTGAAAAGATATATCGACAAGTAATACCCAAAATAATGGCTACCACAAGCATCAACAGGTCAAATAGGAGTACTATGATGCAAGCGAGCAAAACAGGTACCGTCATCATAGCACTCTTGTTTTCTTTTTCTACTTCCCACACCCATGCACAATCGTCATTCGATGAAAGGGAGGGATGCCTCAATGTTGTCAACACAACTGTTACCAAAGGAACAGGCGAGTATGGAGACGACACCTTTAGCATGAACTACCAGCACGAAAGGTTCATCACTGAACAATGGAGTATCGGAGCAGGCATTGGCTACAATTATCACAGCCAATACAGATTGGCGATTGTGCCAGTGTTCGCCAGCAGCACATTCTTTTTCACCAACACACAATGGGCACCTTTCGTCAACGTGCAGTTGGGTTCCTTTGGTATCATTAGGAAGGGCAACATAGATACAAACACGAAATATTCTACAACCCTCAAAAACACAGATTTCAATCTATTGATGTCGCCGAGCATCGGCATAAAACTCCACTTGTCATCCCACATCGGACTCATGACCTCTATCACGAATGAGAATATCCTCCTTAAGGTCTACAATGACAAGCAAAATGCATACACCAATAAGGTTATCAGTAGCTTGGGCATAAACATCGGATTATTCTTTCAAATCAAGGGGTGGTAATGGCTAACTTCAAATATGCAACCGATAACAGATTTATATTGAATATAGACGAGAACCTGCTTTATGACAAAAAGGACTCTTTAACCAGCAATAAAGTCATACAATTTCAAAACAATGCAAAGAGAGTTCTTGGAATCAAACTTGGAATAAGAAAAAGAATTACAAGCTTGTAATTATCAACACAGTCATTTATACTGGGCAATGCAATAAAAAAGTAAAGAAAAAAGGGGCTACGCCAAGCAGCGCACCCCTTGATACGGTTTTAGTCAAGCTTCCGTTTTATTCCTTTCGTTCATATCAATTATTGAGAACGCATCTCAGTCTTAATACAGGAATATGAATTGAAAAGAGGAAATAGTGTCTAACAAAAGCAATGTGACGGGACTGTTAGATTTCCCAACCAATAGCACTCGCACCGAGTACTGCTGCTGAAGAACCGTCCAAGCCACTGATTAAGAACTTTGCCTTATCCTTATAAATCTTCAACACATTTTTATCATAGCTTGCTTTGAGCGGCTTCATGAGCAAATCGCCAGCCTTGGTAAGTCCACCAAAGAAGATGAATGCCTCTGGAGAACTGAATGCGGCAAAATTAGCACAAGCCTCGCCTAACATCTCTCCGGTAGTTTGATAAACATGCTGTGCGAGCTTGTCACCTTTTTCTGCAGCGATGCTCACATCTAAAGAGGTAATATCTTCCAATATCATCTCGCGTAACAAAGAAGGTTCTTCGGTGGTCTCTAACAATTCACGAGCTGTTCGAGCAACACCTGTTGCCGAGCAATATGCCTCAAGACAACCATTACGTCCACAGCCACAAGAGCGTCCGTCCTCACGACGTACCACTACATGTCCTAACTCTCCTGCAAAGCCATCACTTCCATAAACGAGCTGCCCATTGACAACAATTCCAGAACCAACTCCTGTGCCCAAAGTAATCACTATAAAATTCTTCATACCACGAGCCACACCATAGGTCATTTCGCCAATGGCAGCAGCATTAGCATCATTGGTCAAAGCTACAGGAATGCCTAATTTCTCGGAAAACATCTTTGCCAAAGGTACTACCCCGTTATGTCCCCAGCTCAAATTAGGCGCAAACTCAATAGTACCATTATAATAGTTACCATTGGGAGCACCAATACCCATAGCTTTGATAGTATTGATACCGCCCACTTGGTCGATGATGAGCTGCAAAGCCTCTACGGAAGCTGCTACATAATCATTTACATCGTCATAACCTTGTGTCTTAATTGAAGTCGTAGCCTTAATGTCTCCACGACTATCTACTATACCAAAAACGGAGTTTGTTCCGCCTAAGTCCAAGCCGATAACATACGGCTTTAATTTAGATAATGATTTCATTTTAGATATTTTTTTTAATTTAGAAGTTAACGTATTAATGAGTTCTTTCGTCCACAAGCAGAAGCGTCAATAATACTTCTTAAAAGTCTCCAGTTTGATAACATTCAAATAGAAATAATTTACTAAATACACATCAACGCTTCATGAATTGAACAAATCGATTACGCAAAGTTATTAAAAATATAACTTCAACCAAAGTTTTAATCTATAAATTTGTCCATATCGCATAATTTTTGCAATTTTGCATACCGTATGCCGTTTGAATTTCATATTGATATCATTGACCAAGTTTGGAAAGGAGTAATCATTGGAGTGATTGCCTCTGGACTAATGGGACCCGTGGGTGTTCTGTGCATCCAACGCACCCTGAATAAAGGACGATGGTACGGATTTGTTACAGGTGTAGGGGCGGCTTGTTCCGATATTATCTATGCACTGTTAACGGGGCTTGGAATGAGTTTCGTCTTAGACTTGATTACCAATCCGAAGAATATGTTTATATTACAAATATCAGGAAGTCTCTTATTACTGCTATTTGGGATTTATAGTTTTAGAAATAACCCAACGAACCACATGCACGTTAGTGGCACGAAAAAAGGCACATATACCTACAATGGCATTACGGCATTTTGGCTTACATTTCTGAATCCACTCATCATTTTATTGCTCATCGCCATGTTCGCTCAATTTAACTTCGTGGTGCCTAACCACCCTTTTGAGATGTGTTGCGGGTATCTTGGAATCTTTGGTGGTGCCGTATTATGGTGGTATGGGCTGACTTGGCTAATAGATAAAATACGAGGGAAGTTCGATACAAACGGCATCATCATCATCAATAAAATCATTGGAACCATTGTTATCCTGTGTTCATTGGTGATTCTCATCGGTACTGTTTTCAATTTGTATACGGTACATTATTAGCAACACTTGCGATTCAAGGCATCCTTGCTAAAGGAGTGGACATCTACGCAAGACTTGGGCGACGAATTGGAATACTAAAAAATTTCATACAACGTGTATATATCTCAACAATTACGCAAAAAGAACATTGCCGAATACCTTTTGTATATGTGGCAAATAGAGGATCTCATCAGAGCCTATGATTGTTCATTGGCTCGAATCCGTAGAGAGTATATCTCTCAATTTGACTATTCTGACGAACAGAAAGATGAAATGACTGATTGGTATGGTAATTTGATTAGAATGATGAACGAAGAGGGGAAACGAGAAAAAGGACATCTTCAAATTAACGAAATCATTCTACAAGATTTGATTGACTTACACAGTCAGCTACTTCAAAGCACGAATTTTCCTTTTTACAACTCAGAATATTATAAGGTACTGCCGTTCATTGTCGAATTACGACAAAAAGGAGCAAAGGACCAGCATGAGATATTAGTGTGCCTAAATGCGCTATACGGTGTCATGCTTCTACGTTTACAACACAAAGAGATAACACCAGAAACAGTCCATGCCATTGAAGAAATAACCACCTTTATCGGGATGCTGTCCGATTATTATATCAAAGACAAGAATCAAGGAATTCAATTTGAGGAGGAATAATTTATGAATATACTTATCACAGGTTGCAACGGACAATTGGGACGCGAGATGCAACGGCTTGAAAAGCAAATGAAAGAACACCAATGGTGGAATACAGACGTAGATGAGTTGGATATTACTGACCAAAAAGCCATTGAAGAGCTTGTGACTACTCACGAGATAGACGGAATCGTGAACTGTGCAGCCTATACCGCTGTCGACAAAGCAGAGGACAATAAACAATTAGCTACTGCATTAAACGCTGAAGCTCCCGCTTATTTGGCAGCAGCCATAGCCAAAAGAAAAGGGTGGATAATACAAATCAGTACTGATTATGTATTTGATGGAACGCAACATACTCCTTATACAGAAACCGATACCCCATGCCCCAACAGTGTGTATGGCGCAACAAAATTGGCAGGAGAAGTAGCTGTTAGGCAGATTTGTCCTGAACATGTCATCATTCGAACAGCATGGCTCTACTCCGTTCATGGCCATAACTTTGTCAAAACCATGATTAAGTTAGGTAGGGAAAAATCGGAACTGGGCGTCATCTTCGACCAAATAGGAACACCGACCTATGCAGGAGATTTGGCTCAAGCCATCATGACAATCATCAAGGAGGGCATTGTTCCTGGTACGTACCACTATTCCAACGAAGGTGTCATTAGTTGGTATGACTTCACAAAAGCCATTCATCGGTTGGCAGGCATTACCACGTGTCACGTTCATCCATTACATACAGCCGACTATCCAACAGCAGCTAAACGTCCACATTACAGTGTATTGGACAAAACGAAAATAAAAACGACTTACGATATTGAAATACCCTATTGGGAAGAGAGTTTAGCGAAGATGATTGAGGAAAGCTAAATCATATCAAGGTGGATTCTACAACCTACCACCTCGCAATTCATCCTTTCTCAATTAACAATAAAAACAAACACATCAACGGAATACAACATGAATGAAATACAACGTCGTCGAACTTTTGCCATCATTTCACATCCAGACGCAGGTAAAACAACACTCACCGAAAAGTTCCTGCTCTTTGGAGGTCAAATACAAGTTGCTGGAGCCGTTAAAAGTCATAAAATCAAGAAGACAGCTACCAGTGACTGGATGGACATTGAAAAGCAACGTGGAATATCAGTATCTACGTCAGTTATGGAGTTCGACTACCAAGGCTATAAGATTAACATTTTGGACACTCCTGGACACCAAGACTTTGCAGAAGACACATACCGTACGCTTACAGCTGTAGATTCTGCCATTATTGTGGTCGACTCTGCAAAAGGAGTGGAAGCCCAAACACGCAAGCTGATGGAAGTTTGTAGGATGCGCCAAACGCCAGTGATTATTTTTATTAACAAAATGGACCGTGAAGGTCGTGACCCTTTTGATGTACTTGACGAACTGGAACAAGAGTTACAAATTAAAGTACGCCCTTTGAGTTGGCCTATCGGTCAAGGTGTTCGCTTCAAAGGGGTGTACAACATCTATGAACAACAATTAAATTTGTTCACTCCGAACAAACAACGTGTCACCGAGAAGGTTGAGGTAGACGTTGAGAGTGAAGAGTTAGAGAAAAAGGTTGGAGAAAGAGAAGCCCAACGTTTACGTGAAGACCTTGAACTAGTGAATGGCGTTTATCCAACTTTTGACCAAGAATCCTACCGTGCGGCAGAAGTGGCACCCGTATTCTTTGGGTCGGCACTAAACAACTTTGGCGTTCAAGAACTATTGAATTGCTTTGTAGAAATCGCACCAAGTCCTCGCCCCACCTTAGCTGAAGAGAGATTGGTACATCCAGAGGAGCAGAAGTTTACTGGATTTATCTTTAAGATTACTGCCAACATAGACCCTAATCACCGCTCCTGCATTGCCTTCTGCAAAGTATGTTCTGGAAAGTTTGTTCGCAACCAGCCCTATCTTCATGTACGCAATGGGAAAACGGTCAGGTTTAGTTCACCTACTCAATTCATGGCACAACGTAAGAGTACCATTGAAGAAGCCTATCCTGGTGACATCGTGGGATTGCCAGATAATAACATTTTCAAAATTGGAGATACACTCACTGAAGGTGAAATGATTCATTTTAAGGGACTACCTTCGTTTTCACCAGAAATGTTCAAATACATTGAAAATGATGACCCTATGAAATCTAAACAACTCAACAAGGGTATTGAACAACTCATGGACGAAGGTGTTGCTCAGCTATTCATCAATCAGTTTAACCAACGAAAAGTTATCGGCACCGTGGGACAACTACAATTTGAAGTTATCCAATACCGATTAGAAAATGAATACAATGCGAAATGCAGATGGGAACCTGTTCATCTATATAAAGCGTGCTGGATAGAATCGGACAATGAAGAAGAGCTGGAGAACTTCAAGAGACGGAAATACCAATATATGGCAAAAGACCGTGAGGGAAGAGATGTCTTCCTTGCTGACTCCCAATATGTTTTATCAATGGCGCAGCAAGATTTCGAACATATTAAATTTCACTTTACCAGTGAATTTTAAGACATTCATATCATCAGCTAATCAAAGGATATAAAGAACTTCCTTCATGTTCTTTGTAATTTCTGAAATAAATCAATAAAAATAAATCGACCGTATTTGTTACTTGAAATACGGTCGATTTATTTTATAGATGATAACCACAGATGTATTATTTGGCGTATGCTACACTCCTTGTCTCGCGTATAACAGTAATCTTAACTTGTCCTGGATACGTCATTTCATTTTGAATCTTTGTAGCAATCTCATCCGACAACTTTAAGGTCTCCGCATCGTCCATCTTGTCTGCCCCTACAATGACACGAAGCTCTCTACCAGCCTGAATAGCATAAGTTTTGGTTACGCCAGGGTAACTCATCGCAATTGCCTCAAGATCATTCAAGCGTTTGATATAAGCCTCTACAATTTCTCGACGAGCACCTGGACGAGCTCCAGATATGGCATCACAAACTTGAACAATGGGTGCCAACAACGTTTGCATCTCTACCTCATCATGATGAGCTGCAATAGCATTGACTATCTCTGGTTTTTCCTTGAACTTCTCTGCAATCTTGCCTCCATAAAGAGCATGTGGCAACTCACTCTCCTCGTCAGGCACTTTTCCTATATCGTGCAAAAGTCCTGCACGTTTTGCTTTTTTAGGATTCAAGCCCAATTCAGCTGCCATGACCGCACAAAGGTTTGCTGTCTCACGTGCATGCTGTAATAAATTCTGTCCATAGCTTGAACGATACTTCATTTTTCCAACAATTCGCACCAATTCGGGATGAAGTCCATGGATGCCCAAGTCAATGACTGTCCGCTTACCTGTTTCGATAATTTCATTATCAAGTTGTTTCTTCACCTTTGCCACCACTTCTTCAATTCGAGCAGGATGTATACGTCCATCCGCTACCAATTGATGAAGCGCCAAACGACAAATCTCACGTCGTACAGGATCGAATGCGGAAATGACAATAGCCTCTGGTGTATCATCGACAACAATCTCAACCCCTGTAGCAGCTTCTAAAGCACGAATGTTTCGTCCTTCTCTTCCAATAATACGACCTTTCACCTCATCATTATCGATGTGGAAAACACTGACAGAGTTTTCGATAGCTGTTTCAGTGGCAACGCGTTGAATTGTCTGGATAACTATTTTCTTAGCTTCCTGATTGGCATTCAATTTCGCTTCATCCATTATCTCGTTAATATAACTGGCAGCATCTGTTTTCGCCTCATCCTTTAAGCTTTCCACTAATCTTCGCTTTGCTTCTTCAGCAGTAAGACCAGACAGTTCTTCAAGTTTCTCACGTTCTTGTAACTGAAGTTTATCAAGGTCGGCTTGTTTGATTTCTAACAATTTCTTTTCGTTGTCTATACGCTGTTGTTGTCTATCAACCTCTTGTTTGCGACGAGCCAATTCTTCTTGTCGCTGATTTAAGCCAAGCTCTTTCTGTTTGAGTTTATTCTCACTCTGTTGGATTTTCTGATTACGACTTTGAACTTCTTTTTCAAGTTCAGACTTCTTATTCAAGAACTTTTCTTTAACCTCCAGCAGTTTCTTTTCTTTGAGAACCTCTGCTTCTTTATTCGCTGCAGCTATTATCTCATTGTATTTCTTTTTAACAACGTATTGATAAACTGCATAGCCTATTGCGCCAATGACAGCAATAGCTATTATCATTGTGATAATTGTACCCATATTATATAATATAAATTTAATTTCATTTCTAAACTTACCGTGGAAATGAAAAATCAGATTGGTAGCAGATTGATTTCCATACAATCAATGCAGGCTCTACTCCAAAAAGGTAAAAGACAAATAGGCTGCTCTCTCAGTTATTCATCCAGCAATTCATCGATTCAATCAAGGAATTTGCTTCTTGAATGCCTCTTCAATCTCGGTCGTTAATTGTGCCATCATTTCATGAAAAGGCTTCACGTCATTGCGCCCAGACTCTTTCTCGTATCTTAACGCAATATCGATCAGTGCCATATAGAGTATTTCTTTCTCACTCCTTTTGGTCTTAAAAAGTGAGGAGTACGTATTTACAGTGTCCGTGATGAGTTTTGCTGCCTGGCGATAATATTCTTCATCATCCCTCAGGACAGTTACGCTCATGTCTGTATCGTAAACATGTAATCTTATTTGTAGCTTATCTCTATTGTCTCCTGCCATCACTCCGACTATTTTCCACTCAGTAGTGTGATACATTTATTGACATCCCTGATGAGCTTGGATAATTTCTTCTTCGCGACATCCATATCCACATTAGAAACTTGAATCATCCTTGCCATCTTGAGACTATTGTAATTCTGTTTTGCTTGTTCCAGCTGTGCTTCGAGTTCTTTTATCTTCGCATTCTGCTCATCCACCATTTCGTACAAGCCATCATTCTCCTGTTTCATTTCTTGATATTGGAGAATCATTTGCCTGACACGTGTGGTGAAAAGCGATAAAGTCTTCTCATTCGCATTCATAGATTTACAATTTGGTTACAAATTTAACTTAATAAATTGATAATCACAAATTATCCATCATTTTTTTTGCGCTTTACTTTAGCACAGAGCATTGCAAAAGTGAATTTATAAAAGTCATTGTTGCTGAAAAACAAATGTTATTTCTGCTCATTATCAGCGGGTTTTGGCTCTTTTTTTGCCAACATCACCAATTGATATACGAAGTCAGTAACCCACTTTTGCGAAAACCCTAAACGATTGTTATACTTTCTAATGGTGACAACCGCTTTCATAGCAGCAGCATCTGTATAATCGTTCTTAGTGAAAATATCGTTGACGGTCTTCTCCGTCATGGTATAAATAGCACTCTTAAAGATTGATGGAACTCGTAACTTAAACTTCATTAGATTACCTATCAGCATCATCAGCTCCTGTGTAAACCCTTGAAATTGCAAAAGGTAAGTCTGAACATCTTCCATTCTGCGACAGTTACGACGGATACTCTGATCAATCTCCTTACAGAAATTGTCGTTTGTCTTGTAGATATCTTTCAGCATTTTCTTACAATGTACTTTTTCGCCAACACCTAATTTGTTATTCACTGTTGGAACTTTTAATGTTGTCTTGAACGTGCGCAAGTCAGGTAACATTTTCAAATTGTTAATTCCCAATTGCGCTGCCATTGCAGACTGAAAGTAAACCCTAATTAGTGTCATGTAGTCTTCCATGCCACCAGTTTTCTCTTGTTTGCCCTTTTTGTCAAAGATATTTGATAAAAATTTCATCATGATAATGTAACATAATATTTTTCTTCGCATGAGATTATCTCACGGAATGCTCCACAAAGTTACGACAAAACAATAAAAATACAAAACAAAATCAACAATTTCAGGTTTCTCACTTTCCCTATTCAATTATTATTTATATCTTTGTGCCATATATGTGCGCAACGGCAAGCAAGATTGGAATGCCATGCCCTGATTGAGTCAAGTCGCACAACTCCAAGTTTATGTAAAGTTGCCGTTGATGAAGTTGTACACTACCTTATCCTTAGCGTATAGGTAAATAAAAGAACTAAGTTTTACACTCATGAAAGGAATTATTTTAGCAGGCGGTTCAGGGACACGTTTGTATCCCATTACGAAGGGTATCAGCAAACAATTGATACCTATCTTCGATAAACCCATGATATATTATCCCATATCTGTACTAATGTTGGCAGGTATTCGTGAAATTCTGATTATATCAACTCCGTTTGATTTACCAGGTTTTAAGCGACTGTTAGGAGATGGACAAGACTTAGGAGTGAAGTTTACTTATGCGGAACAACCAAGTCCCGATGGCTTAGCGCAAGCATTTATCATCGGTGAAGAATTTATCGGCAATGAATCCGTTTGCCTGGTCTTGGGAGACAACATCTTTTATGGTTCAGGTTTTTCATCCCTCCTCCACACGGCTGTTACAGACGCAGAAAAAGAAAATAAAGCAACTGTTTTTGGTTATTATGTCAATGACCCCGAGCGATATGGCGTCGTAGAATTCAATCAGGAAGGAAAATGTCTAAGTATTGAAGAAAAACCAAAAGCCCCAAAAAGCAATTACGCTGTAGTAGGACTCTATTTTTATCCAAATTCTGTGATAGATATTGCCAAGCACATTCAACCAAGCGAACGTGGAGAGTTAGAGATTACTACCGTTAATCAAATCTATCTTGAGAGACAACAATTACAAGTACAGACATTACAACGAGGCTTCGCGTGGTTGGATACGGGTACCCATGACAGCTTGTCTGAAGCCAGCACATTCATAGAAGTTATTGAAAAGCGCCAAGGGTTGAAAGTAGCCTGCTTAGAAGAGATTGCTTTCAAAAAAGGTTGGATAGGAAAAGAACAACTCATTAAGATAGCTCAACCGATGAAGAAGAATTCTTATGGACAATATCTTCTTGAGCTAACGCAAAATAAGAAATAGTTTGAAGCTATATAATAAATAAGTATTTGGAATAGTAATGAAATAATCACATTTATTCAAATGGAAGATATCAAAAACCAAGAATTGAAAAAGATTGATGAACAAGAAGAAAGTTCATTTTTTAATTTTGAAACCATTTATACAACACTTGTTCTAAACTGGAAATGGTTTGTCTTATCCCTCATCATTTGCTTGGGAATTGCAGCCATATATCTAAGGTACACAACGCCTATCTATCAAGCAAATGCTAAAATGCTGATTAAAGAAGAGGATAATTACAGACGTGGCAGAAATAGCGCATTAAACACCTCGACTTTAGGAATGATGACCAACTCGGCAGGTATTGAAAATGAGATGGAAATTTTATCTTCCTTATCACTGGCAGAACAAGCTGTTAGAGACCTGAAGTTGTACACCATTTACACATCAGAAGGCAGAGTGAAAGACATACTGATGTATCAAAATCAACCCATTGATGTAGATATCGACCCTGCTCATCTTGACAAGCTATCCACGGCTATCAATTTGTATATACAACGAGAAGGTAATTCTTTTCATGTCACAGGAAATTACAATGCGACAGATGAACAATCACAGAAGGCATATACAATTGACAAAACCATCAACAAACTTCCAGCAACCTTAGCTACCAAAGCAGGAATCTTAACATTCAATAGTAGAAATGCGGGTTCGTTAAAAGACGGTGAGAGCTTCAAAGTCAGTATTGTCTCTCCTAAAGCGATGGCTGCCAAATTCAAATCATCCTTTAATGTTGCGCAAAGTTCCAAAGGCAATAGCATTGCATTGCTCACACTGAGAGATGAAATTCCCTTTAGGGCAAAAGATTATCTACGACAAATAGTTATTTGTTATAATCGGCAGGCGAACATAGATAAAAACGAAATAGCCCGCAATACAGAAGCGTTCATCAATAGTAGATTAGAGAAGATTAGCGCAGAGCTCGGAGCTACCGAGGGTGCACTGGAAAGCTATAAGAAACGCAACAGAATGGTCAACCAAGAAATGAATGCTGCACAGGCGATGGACAATGCCAACGCATACGATCAGAAGTTAGCCGAAGCAAATACACAGGTGGCACTGCTTAACAGCGTTCAAGAAAGTATGGGGCGGCCAGGCGGAAAATACGAAACACTTCCTGCCAATGTAGGTATTTCAGACCCTACTGTAAACGGATTGATTAACAAGTATAATGAAATTGCTCTTCAGAGGAATAAACTCTTAAGGAGTGCTTCAGAGACCTCACCTACAGTTACACCGCTTACTTCTCAGCTGGATGATTTGAACAACAGTATTCATCGAGCTATGAACCAAGCAAAGAAAGGACTACAAATACAACGCAATAGCGTGGCTTCGCAATATGGTAAGTACCAAGGACAAGTATCTCAGAGTCCTGAACAGGAGCGCATGCTCACCCAAATAGGACGCCAGCAGGATGTAAAATCAGGACTTTACCTTATGTTGTTACAAAAGCGAGAAGAGAACTCAATCTCATTGGCAGCCACCGCAGACAAGGGTACCCTGATTGACGAACCTGCAACTGGCGGACAAGTAAGTCCAAAACGTACGATGATATTCCTAATTGCGCTGCTCATAGCATTGGGTATTCCTTCTTTAATTCTGTTCTTGATACAATTCTTCCGCTATAAGATAGAGGGTCATGACGATGTCGCCAAACTAACCAAGCTGCCAATTTTAGCAGATGTGGCAGTAGCCAGCGAATCGGCTAAGACCAAAGCTGACATTGTGGTTCATGAGAACCAAAACAATCAGATGGAAGAAATATTCCGTAGCATGCGAACCAATTTGCAATTTATGATGAAAGAGAATGAGAAAGTCATCATGTTTACTTCTACCACATCGGGTGAAGGAAAAACTTTCAACGCCTCCAACCTTGCAGTTAGCTTCGCATTATTAGGTAAGAAAGTCATCTTGGTGGGTCTGGATATTCGTAAGCCACGTTTGGCAGAATTGTTCGAAATAGACGATCATCATCATGGTGTTACGATGCTACTCACCAAAGAGCAGCCTACTTGGGCAGAGATACAAAGTCAGATTTTACCTTCAGGTATTAACAACAACCTTGAATTACTTTTATCGGGTCCTGTACCTCCAAACCCTGCAGAACTGATAGCTCGGCCCTCTTTGCAGCTCATCATTGACCAACTGAAACAGCACTATGATTACATATTAATTGATACTGCTCCTGTAGGATTGGTGACAGACACGCTCCAAATTGGACGTGTCGCTGATGCAACGGTCTACATGTGTCGCGCTGACTATACTCCTAAAGAGAGTTTCACTCTCATTAACACTCTTGCAAAAGAGAAGAAGCTTCCACATATGTCCATTGTAATCAATGGCATTGATATGTCCAAGAAGAAATATGGCTATTATTATGGCTATGGAAGGTATGGCAAATACGGAAAATATGGACATTATGGCAAGCGTAGTTATGGTAATTATGGCAATTATGGAAGCTACGGCAACTATGCCAATAGCCATTACGGAGATAAAAACGACACTTCTATCAAACGATAGCGAGTAAAAAAAATACGGTTTTTTGATTAACTTGAAGATGATATTTTTCAATATTTGATATCGCTTAAAGATTTGCACTATGACTATTGCAGTAGATTTCGATGGAACTATCGTTGAACATCGCTATCCAGAGATTGGCGAAGAGCTTCCTTTTGCAACGGAAACTCTGAAGATGTTGATAAAAGATCAGCACAGATTAATCTTATGGAGTGTACGAGAGGGCAAGCTTCTACAAGAGGCTATCGATTGGTGCAAAGAACGAGGAGTTGAGTTTTGGGCTGTCAATCGTGACTATCCCGAGGAAGATGGTACCAAGAATAATAATCACTTCTCGCGAAAACTGAAAGCAGACCTCTTTATTGACGATAGAAACGTTGGTGGATTACTCGATTGGGGACAAATATATCATATGATTCACGACCATAAAACAGTAAAAGACTTGATACGAGAAGCTGTAAACCAACAGGTACTTGCAGCAGAACCACCAAAACGCAAAAGGCACTGGTGGAGTCGTTAGTCTTTTCCACAAGGATCTCAAGACATAAAGGCAATACACGAACATACCCTGTTTGTGTATTGTCTTTTTTTTATCTCCCGTGGGTAATGCTAATGAATGATTTGATAAGACCAGCCCACAAAGGGCATACATCCAAGCCTACAAACGTTTATCAATCACAAGAAGCTTAATGCGGAATAATAGTAAAGCACAGTTAAAGTCGGGAAAAATAAAAATCCCGATGTGGTTTAATGACACATCGGGACACCTATAGATTTGCTTTACAGTGCAATTGGTATCAATATCTAATATTGGTTCACTGCAATTAAGCGTCTTCACCGCTTATTCAGCAGCTTTTTATTCTGCGGTTTTAGTATCGTCAGCTTCTTCAACAGATTCCTTCTGCTCAAGTTCTGCTGTCTCTACAGCGTCAACTGTCTTACCAGTCTTTTCCTCTGTATCAACTTTGTCTGACTTCACTTCTGCCTTAGGAGCATTTTCTGCTACTACGGTAACAGGAACTTTCACTTCAACCTCTTTATGGAAGTGGATAGTGGCTTCATATTCTCCCACCTTCTTGATATCACGCATCGTGATAATCTTTCGGTCTACAGCAAAGCCTTTCTTCTCTAATTCTTCAGCAACTGTCGCAGCAGTAACCGAACCATAAGTAACACCTGTCGCAGATACCTTTACAGAAATTTCCAATGCTACATTTTCCAACGCAGCAGCTTTCTTCTCTGCCTCTGCTTTCTTAGCTGCCAACTTATGAGCTTGCTGCTTCATATCTTCTGCAAGAACTTTCTTAGCCGATTCGGAAGCAATGACAGCCTTACCTTTAGGTATCAGGTAGTTACGACCATAACCACGTTTAACATCTACAATATCGTTCTTGTAACCAAGACCGATGATATCTTCTTTTAATATAATCTCCATTCTGTTTCCTCCTCTTAATTATTTCATCAAATCAGTTACATAAGGAAGCAGTGCTATCTGGCGAGCACGTTTTACGGCCTGTGCTACACGTCGCTGGTACTTTAATGAAGTTCCAGTAATACGACGAGGAAGAATTTTACCCTGTTCGTTCAAGAACTTTTTCAAGAACTCAGGATCCTTATAATCAATGTACTTGATGCCACTCTTTTTGAAACGGCAATACTTTTTCTTCTTGGTATCCACTGAAGGTGGAGTCAAATAACGAATTTCTGATTTATTCTCTGCCATAATTAAGCCTCCTTCTTGTTAGCATACTTCTGTTTTCTCTTCTCAGCATACTGTGCAGCATACTTGTCCAATTTAACAGTCATAAAACGGATTACTTTCTCGTCGCGGCGGAAGCCGACTTCGAGTGTGTCTACTAATGTTGGCTCACCTTTGAACTCAAACAAACAGTAGAAGCCTGAGTTCTTTTTCTGAATTTGGTAAGCCAGTTTCTTAAGTCCCCAAGCCTCTTCATTCAGAATCTCGGCACCATTATCAGTAAGGAGAGTCTTGAATTTAGCGACCGTTTCCTTCATCTGTTCATCAGACAAAACGGGAGTCAAAATGAAAACGGTTTCGTAATGATTCATATTACTTCATTTATTAATAAATATTATTTTTGCAAAATGCGGTGCAAAGTTACCACTTTTTCGTAAGTCTACCAAATCTTTTTTGTACTTTTGCTGCCATGAAGAGGTATCTCAAGAAAATAAAAATGGTGCCAAGTTTCGGCTTATACTGTGTTTACGTTGGAGTAGTTGTTTTTCTTCTCTCGTACATCACAGGTTGGTCTCACTACAACTGGGTCTTATTCTTGGGACTATTTTTTGTGGTGTTGGGCATCATTACCTATACTTACTTATCAAGGAAACAAAACAAATATTAATTGTTCACTTCTCTTGTTACCAATAGCACAATGACTGGCGTTTACCGCTCTATAAGACTATTCGCCATAACAAAGCGTCAATACTATTCTGCTTGAACAAAAGCGTGTTGCAAGCTTTATAAAACTATAATGATGCAGCTAAGGAAAACAGTCTGTTTTGGCAGGTAAAACAAACTGTTTTGGTGTCCAAAATAGTCTGTTTTACACGGTTCTGCCAACCATACATTGGCACAAATTGCAAAGCCAAGAGCATCAGAGTCTATGGCGTCATGCTGAAAGAAGAAGCAAAATAGGCATGAAACTTTGTTCCATGCCTATTTATATTTGCAGAAGTTGTTGACACAACAACCTTATACGAGCTTATCAATCCTCTTCGGGAGTAATCAATTTGTACCCTTTACCATGAATGTTGATAATCTCTATTTGGTCATCATCTTTCAAGTGTTTGCGCAGCTTGGTGATATAAACATCCATGGAGCGTGCGTTAAAGTAGTTGTCATCAATCCAAATAGTTTTCAAAGCAAAGTCGCGTTGCAATATTTCATTGGCATGAGAGCAAAGTAATGATAACAATTCATTTTCTTTGGTTGTCAACTTCGTTTGTTTATCTCCTATAGTCAACAACTGTTTTTGGGTATCGAAAACAAAGCGACCGATTTGGTAAACGGTTTTTTCCTTCGTCTTTTTGCCACGGACACGACGCAAGATGGCTTCAATGCGCAATACTAATTCCTCCATGGAGAAGGGTTTAGTAATATAATCGTCTGCTCCAATCTTGAAACCTTCGAGTATATCTTCTTTCAACACCTTGGCTGTAAGGAAGATGATAGGCATTTCTGCATTGGCTTGTCTTATCTCCTGTGCCAAAGTAAAACCGTCTTTCTTAGGCATCATGACATCCAACACACAAATATCATATCTATCTTTCAAAAACTCTTTATATCCTTCTTCGCCGTCTGGACACAAGGTGGCAATATAACCTTTCGCTTGTAAATACTCTCTAAGAAGCATTCCTAAATTCTCATCGTCCTCACACAATAGGATTTTCAATTTCTCTTCCATAGTCTTATTTGTTTTAATGAATAATTATTAATCTTTAATCACTGGGAGCTTAATCGTAAACGTGGTCCCATTTTTATATTCGCTGTCTACAGAGATGTCGCCTCCATGTAGATTGACGATTTTCTTCACATACGCTAATCCCAAGCCGAAGCCTTTCACATCATGCACATTACCTGTATGCACGCGATAGAACTTTTCAAATATTTTCCTTAAATTTTCCTTTTTAATACCCAAGCCTGTATCTCGAATGGACAAATACAAATATTCTTTGTCATTCCATGTCTTCAAGAAGATATTAAGAGGTTGGTTGGGTTTCCCATATTTCACCGCATTGTCCATCAAGTTGAAAAGAGCATTTTGGAAATGTACTTCGTCCACATAGATAGTAGAATCCACAGCGCCTATATCGGTATATATCTTTCCTCCCGTATGTTCAACACGCAAAGCGAAGGAGTGCGAGATGTTTTCTATCAGCTCGTTCAAGTCCAATTGTTTTTTCTTGAAAACAGCTTTCTTACGATCGAACATTGACATTTGCAAAACTTTCTCAACCAAGAACCGAAGACGTTTGGTCTCGTCTTGTATCACCGAACCGAGATGGTTCAGCATTGCCTCGCTTTTGGTCAGGCTCTTGTCATTCAACATTTGCGCTGCCAACGAGATACTGGCTATCGGTGTTTTCAGCTCATGCGTCATATTATTGATAAAGTCGTTCTTTATTTCGGTGTAACGCTTTTGCCTAAACACAATCACAATTGTAAAAATGAAAGTTATCAACAAAATCACAGTGAACACAATGGCGGGCATGATGAACCGAACAGAGGAAAAGATATAGCTGTTCATGTCTGGGAAATGCAAGCGCACCACGCCTGTCTTTGAAGCAGGGTCATTACGGAACAATACCTGTGAATAGGTGTACTCTTCGCCATCATCAGAATAATCAGAGCATCGATAAACCTCTCTCCCATCTTGGGTGGTCACTCTGAAATGATAAGGTATGTTGATCCCATTGTTCATCAACTCTGATTTTAAGTCCTGATCGAGCAACTTAAAATTGATTCTTTCTTTCAAAGGCTTTTCAGAGGCAGAGTACAATATCGAATACACTACTTCATCTAAGAGTGCACGCTGATACACATAACGATTTTTCACTATCTCCTGCAAAGATTTTGTAGCTTCCGAAAGGGAGTTCTTGTCACTTTGCAAAATCATACCCTTAGGCATTTGAGACGGTTTTACCGTAATAGTCTTTAGCTCAAACGCTGAATACATCGTCCCATCTTTTCCCGTTACAGAGAATTGATGCGATTGTTGCAACGTTCCATCGGGTTTTCCCGAACGCGTTCCGATAGAGTCTTGAATGAAAGCACGACGCTCTGTTTCATTGACATCTTTCTGTAAATATCGGAAAGTTTCGTTATATTCAAGATTACGCGCTGCTTGGTTCAAAGCTCTGTTGACAGACTCGTCAAACTGTTCTTTCTTCATATCTGCCATTTCCTGAAAATATTTCAGCTGTAAAAATAGCAGCACAAGGAAAGAAACTCCCATGATGACCGAGATAATCCAAATCGTCCTCTTTTTCATATAGTACAAAGATAACAAATCTCTTAATTCATTAACAGTATCATGTTAAATAAAAAGAGCAGTTTATAGTATATTAACTAAAAATGAAAGTATAGTTACCTTAATGCAATTAAAGCAATACATTTATCACAAAAAAGATAGTTATAGGGAACAACTTACTACCTATTCAAAAAAAAGAGATGCACAAATTTAACATTCGCACATCTCCTTTACATTGTATGTTATTTTTAATCTTCGTCCGAAACTTTCTCTGCTTCGTGTTCAGCAATAAGCTGTGACTGCAAATCATTAGGTACAAGTTCGTAACTTGAGAACTTGGTTGTAAATGAAGCACGACCGCCCGTAATCGAACTTAAAGCTATCGAATAGTTGGAAAGCTCCTTTAGAGGTATCTTAGCAACCAGTTTTTGGTAACCAGCCTCGCTATCCATGCCCATAATGAGTGCACGTCGACCTTGCAAATCACTCATCACATCACCCATATAATCGCCAGGAACAAACACTTCCAAATCATAAATAGGCTCCAAAATCTTTGGTCCTGCATTTTTGAACGCATCGGCAAAGGCATGTCGTGCCGCCAAAGTAAAGGATAATTCATTGGAATCAACGGGGTGCATCTTACCATCATAGACAACAACTCGAACGTCTCGGGCATAACTTCCTGTCAAAGGACCTTGCTCCATGCAGTCCATAACTCCTTTTTGGATGGCTGGAATGAAACGCAGGTCAATGGCACCACCGACAACGGAATTGATGAATACCAGCTTTCCTCCCCATGGCAGGTCAACTTCTTCTTTGCTCTTGATGTTCATCTTGAACTCTTGACCGTTAAACTTGTAATGAGTAGGATCTGGCATTCCCTCGGCATAAGGCTCAACAATCAAGTGAACTTCACCAAATTGTCCTGCTCCTCCCGACTGCTTCTTATGACGATATTCTGCTCGTGCTTGCTTGGTAATCGTCTCGCGATAAGGAATTTTCGGTTCAAAAAAGTTAATCGGAAGCTTGTCATTGTTTTCAAGACGCCACTTCAAAGTACGCAAATGGAACTCTCCCTGACCATGGACAATCGTCTGTCGCAACTCCTTAGATTGCTCCACTACCCAAGTGGGGTCTTCTTGACGCATCTTTAACAAGGCTGCCATGACCTTCTCCGTATCGCCAGCATTGACAGCTTTCACCGCTCTACTGTATTTTGAATTGGGATATTTAATGAAGTCAAATCGCCATTCGCAATCCTTCTCATTGAGTGTGTTTCCTGTTTTCACATCTTTTAGCTTCACCGTACAACCAATATCACCAGCATTTAGTTGGTCTACCGCAATACGATTGGAACCTGCACAGGCATACAATTGACCGATTCTCTCTCTCGATCCACGATCTGCATTGATGAGATCATCGCCCGACTTCACGCTACCGCTCATTACTTTGAAATAAGATACTTCGCCAATGTGCGGTTCAAGACCCGTTTTGAAGAAATACAAAGAAGTGGGACCGTCAGAATTTGGGTCAATTTCCTCACCACGTGTATTATGGATTTTAGGCATCTCATTCACAAAAGGAACTACATTTCCCAAGAATTCCATCAAGCGACGAACTCCCTTGTCCTGCCCTGCACAAACACAGAATACAGGGAAAATGCTTCTCGTCACCAAGCCTTTGCGAATACCTTCACGCAATTCATCTTCCGTTAGGCTTTCTGTATCAAAGAATTTCTCCATCAAACTCTCATCATTTTCAGCTGCTGCCTCGACAAGAGCTTTGTGCAATTCAAGTGCTTTCTCTTTCTCTTCTTCGGGTATCTCCTCAATAATTGGCATACCACCTTCTTCTTTCCAAGAATATTTCTTCATCAACAAAACGTCGATAATCTCGTTGAAGTTTGAGCCAGTTTGTACAGGATATTGAATCTGAACACACTTGGAACCATAAATATCCTTCATGGAATTAATGACAACATCAAAGTCACACTTGTCAGAATCAAGCTGATTGATCAAAAAGATAACAGGCTTTTTAAGCTTTTCGGTATATCTAAAGTTATTTTGCGTACCAACCTCTGGACCATACTGACCGTTAATCAAGATAACAGCCTGATCCGTAACGTTTAAAGCAGTAATAGCTCCTCCCACAAAGTCATCGGCTCCAGGACAGTCTATGATATTTAATTTCTTGTTATTCCATTCCACATGGAAAACTGTTGGAAATACAGAATATCCATATTCCTGCTCTACGGGGAAGTAATCGCTCACTGTATTTTTTGCTTCCACCGTACCACGGCGCTTAATAATACCGCTTCCATACAACATACTCTCGGCAAGCGTGGTCTTGCCGCTACCCGCACTGCCAAGCAATGCAATGTTTTTGATTTCGTTTGTCTGATATACTTTCATATCGGTTATAGATTTAAAAGGGTTAGTACTAAATGTTCAAAAGTTGTTGACGCCTAAATTACGCATTTTTTTAATAAGTTCCAAAAGTATTATCAGAAAATTAGTATTTTTGCAAATGTATTTGTTTAATCATGGCTGGCTTATATCTTCATATCCCTTTTTGTGCAAGTCGTTGCATCTATTGCGGTTTTTACTCAACCACAAATCTTTCTTTAAGACAAAAATACGTAGATGCCCTCTGTCAAGAGTTACGATTGAGACGGGATTACCTTTCTGATATAGAGACTCACCTTTCCGAAGACACCCATTTGATTCGAACAATATATATAGGTGGAGGTACGCCCTCACAACTCACTCCTGCACAACTTCAACAGATTTTTGAGGTAATTGCCAGCATCTATTTTAATGGCAATCTGTCAACCATGCGTAGCCAATGCGAGGTGACTCTCGAATGTAATCCCGATGATATATCACCATCGTTCGTTGATTTTCTCGAACAATCACCTGTAAACCGAATTAGTATGGGGGTGCAAACGTTCTCCAATGCACAGTTGAACTTCCTTCACAGGAGGCATGAAGCAAAGGATGTAGCGACGGCTGTCAAGCTATTACGAAAGATAGGTGTGGACAATATCAGCATCGACTTGATGTTTGGGTTTCCCAACCAGTCGTTGGCAGCTTGGGAAAGAGACATTCTGCAAGCACTGGACTTAGGCGTTGAGCACATTTCCGCTTATAGCTTGATGTACGAAGAAGGCACACCACTCAACCAACTATTAAAAAGCAATAAGATTCATGAAATTGATGACGAACTTTCACTACAGATGTATCAAACGTTGGTTCATCATCTCAAAGCAGCTGGTTACGAACATTACGAGATTAGCAATTTTGCAAAACCAGGAAAACAAAGTTGCCACAATAGCAGCTACTGGCATGCCATACCTTATTTGGGCATTGGTGCAGCGGCACATTCATATAATATCGAGTCAAGACAATGGAATGTTTCTGACTTAAAGACCTACATTACAGCCATTGAACAAGGCAAGATTCCTGCAGAAAAAGAATGGTTGGATGCTGATACTCGCTACAATGACCTCGTGACTACTGCCCTGAGAACCTCGCAAGGTATTCGCCTCTCAGCCCTTACTCCTCACTATCGGAACTTCTTACTACAACAGGCGAAAAGGTTTATTGACCAACATCTCATGGAAATAGAGGGTGATTATATTCGCTTAACGACAGAAGGAATTTATATCAGTGATGCCATTATGACCGATTTAATCTATGCTTAAATTCTTCGTAGGCTTGCTTTTTGACATCTTCCTCTACTTCTGACAGAGACCGATGCCCAGAAAGAGTTGCCTTGGTCCAAACACATAGCAAAAAAGTTACGATGACAACAGCAGCCGATATCAGCCAATTCAATATTTCATTCGCTCCATCAACCAACTTGAAAGCGAGGATTCCGCAGACCAAAGGCACAGCCCATAGCAGCCAATCAAAGCCTGTTCTCATCTTGTAGCTTTCTTCTATCTCTCTATACTCCTGATTTTTAGACAAGAGCTCACGCCTATGCGACTGCCAATAAAGTTCAAACGCATCATCCTTCACGCATCTCCTCCTCTTTGTCTTTAGGTAAAACCAAATTGAGTACTACACCCACGATGGCACTCAGTCCTATACCACTCATCTTCGTCAGTTCGCCTTCACCACCTGGTAAATAGTAAAAGACCACCAAACTTGCCAAGATGCCACCGATGATACAGCAAAGAGCTCTCCAACGGTTTGATTTGAGCGAATTTGCGTACATGAGACAAATCACCATTAAGACGCCTATCAAGATGCCACGGAGGGTGAAATCGAGTATAGCACCACCGATTCCCAATGTCAATGTAACAGAAACAATGATGACATTCCTTTGATGATTCATGTCAACCTTATGTTGAATAAGATTCTGCACCCCTACACTCGCAATTGTACCAAAAAGCAATAACATGATTCCCCCCAGTACCGCTTGTGGTATGCTCTGCAAAAGAGCACTCAATTTACCAATCACCGAAAAGACAATGGCAGTGAGGGCTGAAATTCGTATCACTTGTGGATGTGTCACCTTCGTAATCTGCATTGCACCTGTCACCTCCGAATAGGTAGTTACAGGAGGGCCGCCAAAGAAGCTAGCCGCCAAACATGCCAAGCCATCACCTAACATCGTGCGGTGCAAACCTGGCTCTTCAACAAAGTCTTTACCTGCTACTGCTCCCACAACATACACATCGCCAATATGCTCAATGACAGGTGCAATGGCTACGGGTATCATATAGATAAAAGGTTTCCATGCAAATTCGGGCCAATGAAAGTTTGACAACGAACCCGGAAGTGCAAACCATGCTGCCGATTGTACTTTTGAAAAATCGACTTCACCTAATAGGGCTGCCACAATGAAACCGACGATGATTCCACACACGATAGGCACTAATTTGAGCAAACCCTTACCCAACATCAAGACAGTAATGGCAGTGACCAGGGCAACAAATGCCAATAGCCAGTTTTCTTTCGCCATATTTACCGCCGAACCAGACAGCGACAGTCCTATCAAGATAATCACAGGACCTATCACTACGGGTGGGAAAAGGCGATTCAACAGTTTCCTTCCTTGCCATTTCACTAAGGCACTCATCAGAAAGTAGACCAACGCCACACCCGCAATGCCTGCCAATGTCCCTGGCATGCCCCACATCTTGGAAGCTTCGATAATGGGAGCAATGAAAGCAAAACTTGAACCTAAGAAAATAGGCACTTTTCCTTTCGTTACCAAATGAAAGATAAAAGTACCTATGCCTGCTGTAAACAAAGCCGTAGCGGGGTCAAGTCCTACCAATAAAGGAACCAACACCGTTGCACCAAATGCCACGAAAAGGAATTGCACTCCCACAACACCTTTTCTAAAAGGAGTTAATTGTATGTTATTCATTCTAAGATACAAAAATACAAATAATTCCTTGATAATGCATAAATTTGATTTATTTATTGCCATTGTTTGAAAAAATGAATATCTTTGAACCGTGCTAACAAATCGTGTCACCATGTACACCTTATTATATATATATAAGCACAACGTGTCAAATCATAAACAATATAACCAATGAAACTAAGAAACATTTTTCTCATCATTCTCTCTTTTTGTATGGGATTACCACTTAATGCACAAAACAACATTAAGCTCGTTGTCGGTTCTTATGCCAATGAAACAGGCAAAGGTATTTATTCGTTTGACTTCAACCAATCCACGGGCAAAGCTACCCCTTTGGATACGTTGGAAGTGAGCAACCCTTCTTTCCTCACCCTCTCTTCAGATGGTGCAATGATCTATGCGGTAAGCGAAAACTCAGAGGACGCTGCGTCAGTCCACGCCATTACCTTTGATCAAGCAACAGGGCGCATGAAGCTACGTCAGAGTATGCCAACAAATGGTGCAGATCCTTGTTATGTGGAAACCAATGGCAACCTTCTCCTCACCGCCAACTATTCGGGTGGGTCTATGAGTGTGTTTCCCTTAAACATTGACGGGTCATTGGAACCCATGTCTCAACAATTCAAGGGGCATGCCAATGGGTCTGATGCGCAACGTCAAAATACGCCCCATATTCATTGTACTCGATTTCTACCCGACGGCAATGGTGTCTTAGCTACTGATTTTAGTGCAGACCAGTTGTTAAGATTTGAGCTTACAGACATGAAAGCATTAGGAGATCAGAAGGTGACAGCACAACTCACCAAAGGCTCTGGACCTCGTCATATAGCCTTTAGCACTGATAGCAGATTTGTTTATGTCATGAGTGAACTGTCTGGAGCCGTTACCGTTTATCAGTATAACTTCGGAAAGATGAAGAAAATTCAAGAGATATTGTCTAACGAAGTAGGCGCACGAGGAGGTGCAGACATTCATGTTTCGCCCGATGGACGTTTTCTTTACACCAGCAATCGATTGAAGAATGATGGCATCACTATATTTAAGATTGCCAATCGCACAGGGTTGTTGACCAAGGTGGGCTATCAACACACAGGCATACATCCACGCCATTTCAATATCACCCCTAACGGTCGATTCTTGTTGTGCGCATGCCGAGACAGCAATGTCATACAAGTATTTCGCATCAATAGTGCCACAGGATTGCTCACCGATACGCATCAAGACATTTCGGTGGACAAGGCTTCGTGCGTACAGTTCTACCCTATCGTTATGCAACCCGACCTCAATGGCGATGGTGTATTTAGAGTGATAGAAGTAACCAAATAGGACATCTGCCCTTTTTTCGTGTGACAGATGAGTAAGCATACAACGAAAAAACACCAATTAAACAGTGTTTGTTAAATTGGTAGTACGTAGTATGCAAGAATAATAAATGCTGAATTTTCTTTACAAAGTGTCTCTCATAACTCGCGTGTAAACAACCAACGGCAAAGTTGGTCGCAAATACGCGAATTTTGAGAGACTTTTGTAATTCATTGCTATTGAATACGTTACACATAAATCATTTCTTTTCATTCGATTTTTTACCATTTTTGGACGACTAAAGCATTGAGATAAGCGTGGAATTTGCATGCTTTAATGCTGTTGAAGCATGTGAATAACACCTCTAATGTATGTTTCCAAGAGCGTTAAATCTATGTTTCAACTTAAAAAGGCATTTATTTTGTTAAAATCAGCCCATTTTTGTATACCGTTTGCCTATTGATTTTTTCTATTTCGCAGATTTTAGATGACCGTTTTTTGGTAAATTTATAAGACAAAAGCTGTGAATATCTTTACCATAGATGATAATGCTGTAAATGAGATAGCGCTTTCATCAAAGGGTCATTTTTTTACAACCAATGCAACGAATCGGGTAAGCCATGAACACAAACCATGCAATTCGCTTCAGCCGTAAGATTGGTTGTTGAAACCAAAGAAATAAGTTTTGGTTTTCACAATTAGCCACCTTTTTTCAATGAAAGAACCGTGTTGCAGTGCGAAGATTCTTCAGTGAGTTGCAAAATCTTGTGATATTTGTGATGAATAGTTCGTCATTTTTTTATTAAATTTGTTGCGTTTAGAAATATGTTTCATTATCCTATCCGTTGAGTCATGCAAATGTTTTTACGATCTTCTCTCCTTTCATTATATTTACTGGTTTGTGCTTTTAGTGCTTCGGCTCAATCGTTAAAGCCTCAAGGCATCTTTGAAAAGCAACAGAATGTGATTGCAGGCGGTTATTCTTTTTGGCTTTATAAGCCTGCGGACTATATAGACGACGATCATGATTTTCCTTTGATTATTTTTCTGCATGGTGCCAGTTTATGTGGTCGTAATTTGAACAAGGTTCGTAGATATGGAGTGTTGGATGCGATTGATCATGGAAAAATAATTCCTACATTGGTCGTGGCACCTCAAAATCCTGGTGGAGCATGGAGTCCCAGTAAGTTGAATGACCTTTTAGAATGGATGAAGAGTCACTATCGGGTGGACAGTACGCGAGTTTATGTTTTGGGCATGAGCTTAGGAGGATATGGAACCATGGACTTTGTGGGAACCTATCCCGACAAAATCGCTGCCGCAATGGCATTTTGTGGTGGTTGTTCGCTGAAGAATCAGGACGGGTTAGGACGTGTGCCACTATGGATTATGCATGGAACAGCGGATAGAGCGGTGAGTATTAAGGAATCAAAAAAGGTGGTTGAATACTTGCAACAAAAGGACATGGACCACCTTTTGCGGTACGACTGGATGCAAGGAGGTGGGCATGGAGCACCTGCGCGATTGTTTTATCTTCAGAAAACTTATGATTGGCTCTTTTATCATTCCCTGAAAGATTCACCACGTGAGATAGATCGCTCATTTGATATCACCCCCGAAGATATCAAGACCACTTATCAAGAATTACGTGCTTTGCCTCATATGTACGATAAAGACTAAAGAAGAACACAATTTTTGCGTATCTTATGCTTGATATTTTTGATGATAGAGTCGCTTGTTTTTGGTACAAATCATCAATTCGCAGAGATATAGTGTCGTTTCTAAAAAGCCTTGTTGTATAATTTTTCTGAACTGGCATTATTCACTGATTCGTGAAAGCCATAAAAAAAGAGCACTCGTGGTGCTCTCATTTTTATTTCTTACTCAAGGATTTAAGCCAGCGCAATGGTTTCTTAATGATTGAAGTGAATCCTGATTCTGTCTTTTGTTGATTCTTCGGTGCTTCAAATTTTCTTGTACCTTGGTACGTTACCTCTTGCTTTTGTCGTTTGTTTTGCTTTTTGTTGGTCCGCTGTTTCTTAGTCTGCCTTTCGTTATTGGGCTGGATTGCTTTCTTATTGCGCCCCTCTACGTTTGGCTGGTTATTGTCTTGTTGCGAGCGTGGCTTATTATTCCTATTTTCATTCCTGTTTTGTGTGCGTCGTTTGCTTTGTTTCTTTGGCTGCTGTTCGGTACTCTTTTCGTCCGTGCGTTCATTCTCTGATTTCTGCTTTGCTACCTGATTGTTGCGCTGTGGCTGTACATTCTTTCTGCGACCTTTACGACTTGTTTGTTTTTCACGCTGTTCAGAATCCTTCGACACATTATTGTTCTTTGACGAATCAACTGTCTGTGAAGTCTCATTTTGTTGGTCGTTTTGACGACGAGGCTTATGTTTATGTGCGGTCTGATTTCTATCTTTGCGTCTGATAGATTTAGCCTTTGTTCCACGCCGTTGTGGTTTTCTTCCCGAACTATATTCGGGTGCTTCGCCTATACCTTCTGGAAGTTGAATCTTTTCCACCTCTTTTCCTAAGAACTTTTCAATCTGTTCAAAGAGATAAGTGTCGTCTTGTGCAACCAAGGTGATGGCTTGTCCGTCTCTATCAGCACGTGCGGTACGTCCAATGCGGTGAACATAGTCTTCTGCATCGTTGGGAACGTCATAATTGATAACCATAGATATATCATCAATGTCAATCCCCCTTGCCACAATGTCGGTTGCCACGAGCACGTCCAATTGCCCACTCTTAAAGTTAAGCATCACTTCATCACGCTGTGCTTGTTCCAAATCAGAGTGCATCTCACTGCAGTTTACATTCATGCGATGCAGGGCTGCCGCTACCTGTTTCACTTTTAGTTTGGAACCACAGAAGACTATGACACGTTTCAGATCACCTTTCTTAAAGATGTCTTCAATGATTTTCAGCTTCTGCGCCTCGTAACAAATGTATGCACACTGCTTAATTTTCTCTGCAGGTTTGCTGACTGCCAACTTAATCTCAACTGGATTTTTTAGTAAGGTTCGTGCCAAGTCGTTAATTTTGTCAGGCATTGTTGCAGAAAACATAATGGTTTGGCAAGTTTTGGGCAATCCTTTCGCAATGCTCATGATGTCGTCAGCAAAGCCCATGTCGAGCATGCGGTCGGCTTCATCCAACACGAAAAAGCTAATTTTGCTCATATCTATGTTACCCATGTTGATATGACTAATCAGGCGTCCGGGGGTAGCAATCACCACATCCGCCCCCAATCGTAGGCTTTTTACTTCTTGGTCATATCGGTTTCCGTCATTTCCACCGTACACAGCCACGCTACTCACGCCTTGAAGATAATAGCCAAAGCCTTGCATGGCTTGGTCTATTTGCTGCGCCAGCTCACGAGTGGGCGACATAATAAGACAGTTAATGGCATTGTCTGGATAGTTGTTACTATCTATTTTACTCAATATGGGTAATAAATAGGCGGCTGTCTTTCCCGTTCCTGTCTGTGCTACGCCTAAGACGTCTCTTCCTTTTAAGATCTCTGGAATACACTTTTCTTGCACTGGTGTGCAGGTATCAAAGTGCATATCGTACAAAGCGTCTAATACATTATTATTTAATGGTAATTCTTCAAATTTCATATTTTCAATTTACTATTCATCTTTCGTATCTCTCACTGTATTGAGTGCTGACGAAATATGGATTATTTTTCTATTTTTCTTTTATTTCCTTCACATGCCAAAGAGTAATGACGGCAATCCTCTGTGGCATTAGTTCGGTGCTTGTCGATAGCAGAAGTAAGCCACAACGCTAAAGAGAATGTTGGGTACCCAAGCTGCCAGCATTGGTGGGGCATCTGCATTGATGGCAAAGGTAGCCGAGATGGTTTGTAACAGGATATACAAGAAGCTCAATGCAAGTCCCAAACCCAAATACAATCCCATGCCTCCTTTTCGCTTGCGAGCAGACAATGACAAACCAATAATCGTCAGAATGAAGGAGGCAAAGGAGGAGGCAATACGCTTATGGTATTCTACTTGGTATTGCACCACATTGCCTGAGCCACGATTTACTTGTTTACTAATGTACTCGCGAAGTTCTGGACTGGTAAACGTCTCTTGTTGTCCTTTAGAATATACCAAGTCCATAGGCTCCATCATGATGACAGTGTCTCGTTCTGATCCGCTGGTAATATGCTCTCGTAGTCCCTTCAGCTCTCTTATCTTCCAACCTGTCACGGTCCAATGATACTTGGCATCGGCAATCGTGTCGTATTGAATTTCCATGGCGGTGAGATGACTTACCAACTTTTTGTCCTTAAATTTATCTAACGAGAAGCCGTATCCCCGTTTCGTTTTATTGTCATAATGCTGAATATAAGCTATCGTTCCTTTGTCAACTTGCAGTTGGACATTATCCGCAGCCGACCGTTTTTTGTTATTCTTGTATAGATTATCAAAATTTTGTCGCACTACTGTACCATGTGGAATGACATACGCACTGAGGAAAAAGGATACCGACGCAATGAGTATACATGATATCATGTAGGGTCGCATCAGGCGCTTAAAGGAGATACCAGTTGCCAGCATGGCTATAATCTCCGAATTGCCAGCCAATTTGGAAGTGAAAAAGATAACGGCAATGAAAACAAATAGTGGGCTAAACAGGTTTGAGAAGTATGGAATAAAGTTGGCATAATAGTCAAAGATGATTGCTCTCACGGGAGCTTTGTATTCTGTGAACTTGGACAAGTTCTCATTAAAGTCAAAGACAATCGCAATAGCGATAATCAAAGCAATAGAGAAAATGTAAGTACCAATGAACTTCTTTATGATATACCAGTCTATCCGCTTGATATATTTCTTTGGATTCAAAATCTTTAAGAAACGGAGTTTGTGAGCAAGCCATTGAAACAATGACCCTATGGGAGCAGTAAGTCGATGTATTTTTCTACCGACTTTTAATAATCTGCGGTGTTTTCTTCTTGATTTGAAACTTTTCATCCGTTTATATTCTTCGTCCCAATTGTTCGATGATACTTCGTTTCCAACTGACAAAGTCGCCCTGCTCAATGTGCTGACGTGCATCGGTTACCAGTCTGAGGTAAAATGCCAAATTGTGTATCGAGGCTATTTGCAGTGCCAAATACTCTTTAGCTTTAAACAAATGATGCAGGTATGCTTTCGTACATACCATGTCAATGTCGCATCCTGAAGAATCAATGGGAGTGAAATCATTTTCCCATTTCTTGTTCTTCATGTTCATTGTACCCTCGTAGGTAAAGAGCATTGCGTTGCGTCCATTACGCGTTGGCATCACACAGTCGAACATATCCACGCCACGTTCGATACCCTCTAAGATGTTTTGTGGTGTTCCCACGCCCATAAGATAGCGTGGCTTGTCTTTAGGAAGAATGTCGTTCACCACTTCAATCATTTCATACATCACCTCTGTGGGTTCGCCTACAGCTAATCCACCAATGGCATTTCCGTCTGCACCTTTATCTGCAATATATTTTGCTGACTCTTGACGAAGGTCTTTATAGGCAGCTCCTTGCACGATAGGAAATAGACATTGGTCATATCCATATAAAGGCTCGGTCTCCTTAAAACGTTTGATACAACGATCCAGCCAACGATGCGTCATACCCAAACTTTGCTTTGCGTACTGGTAGTCGCAATCACCGGGAGGACATTCATCGAGAGCCATCATGATATCTGCGCCAATAATACGCTCGGTATCCATGACATTCTCGGGGGTGAAAAAATGTTTTGAGCCATCAATATGTGACCTAAACTCGCATCCCTCTTCGGTTAATTTGCGAATACCCGTAAGTGAAAACACTTGAAACCCGCCAGAGTCTGTCAGAATAGGACGATCCCAACCATTGAATTGATGTAGTCCACCAGCCGCTTTTAGAATCTCTAAGCCTGGTCGAAGGTACAGATGATACGTATTTCCCAAGATAATCTGCGCCTTGACTTGTTGCTTTAGTTCGCTGAAATGCACAGCTTTCACCGTTCCCACCGTACCCACAGGCATAAAAATCGGTGTCTTGATTTGCCCATGAGCCGTAGTAATCAGTCCTGTGCGAGCAGACGAATTAGGGTCTGTATGTTGGAGTTCAAATGTCATGTTGATACGCTTTATGCAAGTACCTCTTCAATTTGCTTGCTCGGTCGCTTCGACTCGTCTTCGACTGTCAAATCTATTGGATGGTCAACCCGTTCGTCTGTCAGTGCAAAGTCCCACACTTGTTGCACGTTCTCCACATAATGGAAATCTACACCTTTCAAGTATTTTTCGGGAATCTCGTCAATATCCTTTTTGTTTTCCTTGCACATCACAATGTCTGTAATGCCAGCTCGTTTTGCTGCGAGTATCTTTTCTTTAATTCCTCCTACAGGTAAAACCTTGCCACGGAGGGTAATTTCGCCTGTCATGGCTGTATTCTTGCGCACCTTGCGTTGAGTGAGAGCCGAAGCAATAGACGTAGCAATCGTGATTCCTGCCGATGGACCGTCTTTTGGAGTTGCGCCTTCAGGCACATGGATATGTATGTTCCACTGGTCAAAGACACGGTAGTCAATGCCTAAGGCGTCTACATGAGCTTTGACGTATTCGAGAGCTATCACTGCCGACTCTTTCATTACGTCGCCTAAATTACCAGTAAGCGTTAGCTTGCCAGGCTTTCCCTTGCTCATAGAGGTTTCTATAAAGAGAATCTCACCACCCACACTGGTCCACGCCAATCCGGTTACTACTCCCGCATAGTCGTTGCCTTGGTAGATGTCACGGTAGAAAGGAGGCTTGCCCAAAAGTCCCTCTATCTTTTCGGCTGTGATGTCCGTGTAGTCTAAATTCCCCTCCATCGCTTTGTTATAAGCCATTTTGCGCAGTGCTTTGTTAATTTGCTTCTCTAATTGGCGCACACCACTTTCGCGAGTATATTGCTCAATTATTTTTTCTAAGGAAGCTTTGTTGAACTTCACTTTTGGGCTATGCGTGTCTAATCCCGTATTTTTCAATTCACGAGGAATGAGATGTCGCTTGGCTATTTCTATCTTTTCTTCCGTGATATAACCACTGACTTGAATAATCTCCATACGGTCGAGCAAGGGGCGTGGAATGGTATTCAGGTCGTTGGCTGTGGCAATAAACATCACGTGGGATAAATCATAGTCCACATCCAAATAGTTGTCGTGGAAAGCATTGTTCTGTTCAGGGTCCAATACCTCAAGGAGTGCCGATGAGGGGTCACCGTTAATGGTGTTTTGAGTCACCTTATCAATCTCGTCAAGGATAAAGACTGGATTGGAAGAACCTGCCTTCTGTAAGCTCTTGATGATTCGTCCTGGCATGGCACCAATATAGGTTCGGCGGTGTCCGCGTATCTCTGATTCATCGTGTACACCTCCTAAAGAAATGCGAACATATTTGCGTTTCATGGCAGAAGCAATGCTCTTGCCCAAGCTTGTCTTACCCACACCGGGAGGTCCGTATAGACAAAGGATGGGTGACTTTAGATTGCCACGCAACTGTAATACTGCCATATATTCTAAGATGCGCTCTTTCACTTTCTCCATGCCATAGTGATCACGGTCTAAAGTGCGAGCAGCACGGCGCAAATCAAGATTGTCTTTGGTAAACTCTCCCCAAGGTAAGCTAACCAAAGTCTGAAGATAAGAAAGCTGAACGCTATATTCTGGACTTTGTGGATTGAGCAAGTCGAGCTTATCAAGCTCTTTTTCAAACGTCGCCTCAATATCCTCATTCCAATGTTTCTTCTTGGCTTTTTCTTCCAATTCACGTCGTTCTGGAGAGCCGTCTGCATTGCCCAACTCCTCTCGGATATTCTTAATTTGCTGTTGTAGGAAGTATTCGCGTTGTTGTTCGTCAAGGTCTTCACGTGTTTTGGTACGAATGTCCTTCTGCAACTCAAGCAGTTGCATTTCTTTGTTCAGAACTTTCAGCGACACCAAGATACGCTCAATCATAGAGTCGACCATCAACATCTTCATCTTGTCTTCAATAGAGAAGGGCATGTTGGTGCAGATGTAGTTAATAGTCAGCACGTCATTTTGCAGATTACTTAATGCAAATTGCGCTTCATCTGCAATGTCGTCATTCTCTTTGATATATTCAATGGTTTGTTTGCGCAAATCTTCTGCGGCTGCATGATACTCCGAGTCGCCTTCCTTAGGCAGTATTTCTGGCTCTAAATGGGTAAGTCCCTGAAGGTAAGGTGTCTTCTTCATTATCTTGTCGAGTTTACAACGACCCAACGATTGAACAATGGCTGTTACATTTTGCCCATGTCCGGGTATTTCCAGCACGCGTACCAAGCGAGCATACACACCATATTCATATAAATCTTCTTGTTGTGGCTCCTCTGTCTCTGAGTTTTTTTGACAGAAGATAGCAAATGTTGTATTGGGACTTTTCTTTACTGTTTCTATTAGCTTCAAGCTATTGTCGCGTCCAATGAGTATGGGACAAAGTACCCCGGGAAACATCACCATGTTGCGTGTTGCCAATACGGGCACTTCTCCTTCAACATTCACGTTGAATAAGTTAGAGATGTCACCTTCGTAATCAGCAATCATTTGGATAGATGCGTTATTTTTCTTGCTCATATATTCTCTTTTCGTTATCAGCTTGCAAAGTTACTACTTTTTCTTGAGATAAGGACTTTGCATTTCTACTATTTATAATATGTGTGGTTGAGTACCAGTAAATAATGTTGCAAAATGTGTGCCACGTTTAGTTGTCGGTAACTCTTTTTTGCTTTAATCCTTATCTTTCTTGTTAAAAGCATCCACCGTTTTTGTCCTATCATTTTACCAAAAATCGGTCATCTAAAATCTTCAAAATAGAAAAAATCAATAGGTAAACGGTATATAAAAATGGGCTAATTTTAGCAAAATAAACGTCTTTTCAAGCTGAAACATTGACTTAACGGTCTTGGAAACATACAATAGAGGTGTTATTCACATGCTTCAACAGCCTTAAAGCATGCAAATTGCGAGCTTATCTCAATGCTTCAATCGCCAAAAAAGGATAAAAATAGGGATGAAACGAAATGACTTTAGCGTAATATCTTAAATAACAAGAGGTTATGAAACTTTCTCAAAATTCGCGTATTTGCGACCAACTTTGACGTTGGTTGATTTTACGCGAGTTATGAGAGGCACTTTGTAAAGATAATTCAGCATTTATAAGTCTCCCTTGCAGCATGTCACTATTTTTATAACTGCTGTTTTTTTGGTGCTTTGTTTTGCAAAAATATGAGTCTAAAATACAAAGAACTGTGTTTTTCCGAGAGGCAGAATAATTTATTTTTATTCGCTCTCTGGCGTACGAGTGTGTAGAAGTGTCAAAGCACCGTGCTGTAGATCGTTTTTCTCATGATATTTCTTTAACGTTTCAAAAGAATATTCTATTTTTGTAATAGTAAAATTCAATTGACGTTTGAAAGTGATGAGCAAGGTGAAAGAGTTTTTCAAAGAATTAGAAGAGGACTATGGGTATGACAAATCTCTCATTACCTTAGTTATAGTGAATGTGTTTTTCTTGTTTCGTGGATTATATCAATATTCAGAGCCCTGGATTTTTTTTATGCCTCGTATATTACTGGCCTACCGTTCGAAAAATGGCAAAACCAGAGCAATTGAGAGATTTGAAAGATGTGTATTTAGGGATTACTTATTTCTTCTTCTCTATTAGGTTTATTGGTAATATTATCATACCAATGTATTTCCATTAACCGAGTGAGATAGTCTCATTAATGGAGTGTGAACACAAGGTGTATGCCTTGACATGCTTGGAGCCATGGATTAAGAAGCGTAAGTGTACTTTGTTGAAATCAAAGATTTTATACTTGTCGCTACTGGCGGCTTCCATCTGTCGGATGCATCGTTAGTAGTAAAATAAGAATTGGTGATTTTTTTGCTACTTTTAAGCACCCGATGGAACGTTTTTCCCGAAAATATAACTAAGTTTGCAGTATGAGTAACGATTGGTTTCAACTGAAAGAATTTAGGGTGCGACAAGACAGATGTGCCATGAAAGTGGGTACTGACGGTGTGTTATTGGGTGCGTGGGCGCAAGGCGGACAGCGCATTTTGGATGTCGGAACAGGCACTGGACTCATTGCTTTGATGATGGCACAACGCTATCCACAGGCTCGTATCGTCGCCATAGATATTGATTGCGAGGCGTGTAAGCAGGCTGCGGAAAACGTAGCTACATCACCTTTTGCTGATAGAATAGCGGTGGACAATGTGCCCTTGCAACAGTTGAACGACACAGAGGAGTTTGATGCCATTGTGACTAATCCACCTTATTTTATAGATAGCTTGCGCAATCCAGACGAACAAAAGGCATTGGCGAGGCACGCCTGTAGCTTACCGTATAAAGATTTGTGCAAGGGTGTTCAGCTATTGCTCTCGAGTAGGGGAATTTTTAGTGTGGTGTTGCCCACAGATAATATGGAAAAGTTTGTGGCAGAGGCAGCATTTGCAGGACTTTACCTGTACAAACAATATAAAATTAAAACCCATTTGCGAAAAGAACCCAAACGCTGTCTCATGGCTTTTACAAAGTTTCGTCCCAACTGTTTGGAAATAAAAGAGTGTACATTGTTGGACGAACAAGGGCAAAAGAGTGAGTGGTACAAGGCGTTAACCCATGCGTTTTATTTGCATTGATGCACAAATTTAAGGGCGATTTGTAGGGTTGAACGGTAAAATTAGCGATAGTTTTTTGCGCTGTTCATGCGTTCATGCGCTCCTCACTCCAACGAGATTATATGTTCAGTTTCTTTTGTAGCACTCGACTCAACGCCTGAATATGGCGCGTCTGCTTCGAAATATCCTCTCGAACGACGTTAATTTCGTTAAATAGTTCTGCTGCCGCACTTTGGAACGCATTAGGTTGGCGCTGTCGTCTATCGGCATCGGGGTTGATGATGATTTTGATACCTTTCTCTTGTAGCTCAATGTCGATATCTTTGCCCGTCATCACAGGATCGCCGTCGTAATGGATAACCCCCGGTTTGCTTCGTTTGATATGTAACTTTTTTGTTCTAAAAGTCTTAATTTTAGAATTCTTATCCAAGGTCTTGTTAAACATGTCAATGCTGATTTGCGAAGCCTCGATAAGGTCGAATGGCTCCATAATGATAACATCCATATAGCCATCGCTCATGGAGGCTTGTGGGGCAATCACCGCATTGTTGCCATATTGTGACGCATTGGCGCAGGAAATGAGAAAAGCTTTGTATTTGTTAACGCCATGGTCGTCAATGATTTCGTATGTTTCGGGTTGATATTTCAATCCTTCTTCCAACACTTTCTGTACATAAGTTATCGGACCGCGTTTGCCACATTCGGCAAATTTCTGACTTACAAAAGCATCGAACCCCATGCCACAGGTGCAGAAAAACGGCATGTCGTTGATAATACCATAATCAAATGGATGGATGACGCATTTGTTAATCACCTGAATGGCTTTTTTAAGGTTCATCGGTAGGAGCATATGGCGTGCTAAACCATTGCCAGATCCACAGGGTAAGATTCCCAGGGCGGTATGAGAATGCACAATGGCACGTGCCACTTCATTGACAGTGCCATCGCCTCCTACAGCAACAACAATATCTACGCCCTTTTCTTTGGCTTCGGTAGCCAATTCAGAGGCATGTCCCGGGTGGGTAGTTTCTAAAATCTCATACTCAAACTGCGTCTTATCTAACGTATTATCAATTAGTTTGGGTATGCCACCTTTATTCGTTGTTCCCGAAATGGGATTCATGATGAACCATATTTTCTTCATCTTCAGTCCATTCAATACTTATAGAAATCGTACAATCGTTGAATAAAATCACCGACAATGGTTGCAAATGTACTACTTTCCGTTCAATAAACGATATGCTGAAGGATAAAAAACATAAAAACAAACATATATGGTTGTAAAAAGGACAAAATCAGTTAATTATTTATATCTTTGCATTCTGATTATTAAAATAAGGAAAAAGAATTGAAGAAAATGGGACAATTACAAGAACGTTACCAACACTATCGTGAACCGCAAAAATATATTGAGGCTGGAGTGTATCCCTATTTTAGAGAGATAACCAGCAAACAAGGAACCGAAGTAGAAATGGGCGGCCATCGAGTTTTGATGTTTGGTTCGAATGCCTATACTGGTTTAACGGGCGACGACCGTGTTATTGCGGCTGCTAAGGCTGCGTTGGAGAAATACGGATCGGGCTGTGCAGGTAGTCGATTCCTCAATGGAACATTAGATTTGCATGTGCAATTAGAAAAAGAGTTGGCTACGTTTGTGGGTAAGGAAGATGCGCTTTGTTTCCCTACTGGTTTTTCTGTCAACCAAGGAGTGTTGGCTGTGGTAGTGGGAAGAAACGACTATATGATTTGTGATGACCGAGACCATGCCAGTATTGTAGATGGGCGTCGTCTGTCTTTTGCTACACCATTGCGCTACAAGCATAACGACATGCAAGATTTGGAACGCATTCTCCAGAAACTTCCACACGAGGCGGTGAAGTTGATTGTGGTAGATGGAGTGTTCTCTATGGAGGGAGATTTGGCTAATTTGCCCGAAATCATTCGCTTAAAGAAAAAGTATAACTGTTCTGTCATGGTGGATGAGGCGCATGGCGTGGGCGTGTTTGGCAAGCAAGGTAGAGGCGTTTGCGACCATTTTGGATTGACCAACGATGTCGATCTAATCATGGGAACATTCTCAAAAAGTCTTGCTTCTATCGGTGGCTTTATCGCAGGAGACAAAGATACGATTAACTTTTTGCGGCATACCTGTCGCACTTACATCTTTAGTGCTTCGGACACACCTGCCGCAACAGCTGCCGCTCAAAAGGCATTGCATATCTTGCAAGCCGAACCTGAGCGTATAGAGAAGCTATGGGAGGTAACTCGCTATGCGTTACGTCGATTTAAGGAAGAGGGTTTTGAGATAGGTGATACAGAAAGTCCTATCATTCCATTATATGTACACGATATTGATAAAACGTTTATGGTGACAAAGTTGGCTTTCGATCATGGCGTGTTCATCAATCCAGTAATACCTCCTGCTTGTGCTCCACAAGACACTTTAGTGCGCTTTGCACTCATGGCGACACACACCATTGAACAGGTTGAACGGGGTGTGCAAGTCCTTAAAAAAGTTTTCCAACAACAGGGCATTATAGCATAGTCATCGCTAAATCTCATCGTTTGTGCGTTGTAATTCAAATAGTGATTGAATGACGCACAACACAGTTGATATCAGAAAGTCCTTATCTGCATCGAGATTGATTGGATGAGGGCTTTCTGTTTTTGTCCATGCCTTGCATGTATTGTTTCTCAAGGTCGTTAGTTAATAAGGTAGTGCATGATGATGCCAGTGATATTAGTGCAATAAATTGAAAAATAAACATTAAAATGTTTTGGTAATCAGAAATAATCTATTACCTTTGCACTCGCAATTCAGAAATGAAAGGCAAGCGGGGTGTAGCGCAGCCCGGTAGCGCTCCTGTTTTGGGAACAGGCGGTCGCAGGTTCGAATCCTGTCGCCCCGACAATGAGAGTCCATTGTATGATACATACAGTGGGCTTTTTGTTTTTAGGTGAGACATCTCACAGTCGCGCCAACCCATACTCTAACAACCTTTGTGATGACGTGATGAAATGGTCAGTAGCTTTTTGCGTTTCTTATAGCGATAGCGTATCAAAATAACAGCTCATGTTCACACCTTTATCAAATCCTGAAAGTGGTGTGCCATGAGCTGTTAGTTGTATGTGCCAAATGTTGTGTTTTTATCTTTTGGCAGCTATCCAAAGGGTAATTTATTTCTTTACTCGCGTAGCCATGATAAAGTAGCTAATCAAGAGCAAGTAGGCAGCAAGTGACAGTAGTTGCGATAATGGGTTCGCCAACCATTCGGAATTGATAGGATTGTATCCCGTAAATCGGAGCAATGCACTGACCACTCCCATTAATGCTCCACCTGCAATGAAGCCACTGGCAAGCAGGGTTCCTTTCTCACCTCGTGCCTTATTGGCTTGTTTGTCTTTGCTGCGAGAGGTGACAAACCAGTGAATGATACCACCAATGAGTAAAGGAATGTTGAGTTCTAATGGTATAAACATACCCAAGGCAAAAGGTAATGCGGGAATCTTCACGAGAGTAAGCACAACTGCAATCAATGCACCTATGCCATAAAGCAACCATGGAGCACCAGCACCGTTCATCATTGGCTCTATTACAGCAGCCATGGCGTTGGCTTGTGGAGCAACTAAGTGGCCTTGTTGTTCAGGGTCAAAGCCGTAAGTTTGATTTAACAGCATCATTACTCCGCCCACGGTGGCAGCACTTACCAATGTTCCAAGGAATTTCCATGTTTCTTGTTTTGCAGGTGTCGTACCCAACCAATATCCAATCTTTAAGTCAGTAACAAAGGCACCAGCCATGGATAGTGCAGTACATACCACGCCTCCCATGATGAGGGCTGCCAACATACCTTCAGGACCATTAAGTCCTACGGCAACCATTACAACACTGGCAAGGATTAAAGTCATCAAAGTCATGCCCGATACGGGGTTACTTCCAACAATAGCTATGGCATTTGCTGCTACCGTAGTGAACAAAAAAGCAATACCAGCAACCAAGAGAATGGCAACGAGCGCATGGGTAAAGGTGTTCATAACACCGAAGAGGAAGAACAAGAAGGTAATGACAATGGCAGCGATTGACCCTATGGCGATGACTTTGAACGAGATGTCACGCCTGGTACGTATTTCTTCTTTCTTACTATTGTCCTTGCCTTTCATCTCTTGAACTGCCAATCCGACGGCACTCTTAATAATTCCCCAACTCTTAATAATGCCAATAATGCCAGCCATAGCAATGCCACCGATACCGATGCTCTTGCCATAAGTGGCAAATATGGTTTCTGGTGACATCTCTCCTACAGGCATCGAAACAACCGTTCCACCAATGTTAAGAATGGTATCGCCGAAGAATAAGGAGAGTCCTGGCACGATAAGCCACCAGATAGCAAATGATCCAAGACAGATAATAAAGGTATATTTGAGTCCAATGATGTAGCCTAATCCCATGACAGCGGCACCAGTATTGACCTTGAAGACAAGCTTTGCCTGGTCTGCCACTTGTTCGCCCCAGCCCATGACACGTGAGGTGAAGTTTTCATTCCACCATCCAAACGTAGCAACAATAAAGTCATACACGCCACCAACCAATCCTGCAACGAGCAAAGGTTTAGCTTGTGCGCCTCCTTTCGCACCACTAACGAGCACTTGTGTTGTAGCCGTAGCTTCAGGAAAGGGATACTTTCCATGCATATCACTAACAAAATACTTACGGAAAGGGATGAGGAATAAGATGCCAATAATGCCACCCAAAGCCGAACTCATAAATATTTTGAGGAACGAAGCACTCATCTCAGGATACTTTGCCTGTAGGATGTAAATGGCTGGCAGTGTGAAGATAGCTCCCGCTACCACTGCTCCAGAGCAAGCGCCGATACTCTGTATGATGACATTCTCACCCAGTGCTTTGTTTCGTTTGGTAGCGGTAGACACGCCCACGGCAATAATTGCAATAGGAATGGCAGCTTCAAAAACTTGTCCTACCTTTAACCCAAGATACGCAGCTGCTGCTGAAAACAGCATTGCCATTACGATACCCCATGTCACTGACCAAGCATTTACTTCGGGATATACTTGTTTTGGGTTCATCACAGGTTGATACTCTTCTCCTTCTTTCAGTTCTCTGAAAGCGTTGTCAGGTAATTCTACCGACTCTTTTAGTTTGTTTTCCATAAGAAATAGTTGTGTTTGTGATTGCAAAGATACGTTAAATCAATGAAGATTCAAAACGATAATGCAGCTTTTCTGTTCATTTTTATTCATACAATGGTTCATTTTATTTATCTTTGTGACAAGAAAGGCTGTAGTTGAATGACGTCAATACGAATTTTACCAACCTTGGCTTTTACTATGAAGTCCATTTAATAAGTTTGTTACTATTTTGAAATACGATGAAGCGAGCTTTTGTTTTTCTCCTCATTCTCTGTATGACGCTTTGTGTAAATGCTATTCCTGCAAAGCGAAAGGGATATACGACGATTCGTTTAACGGATGGACGTGAGGTTTTGGCAACGCTTGTTGGCGACGAATATCTTCACTATATGCAGGCAGAAGATGGACAGCAATACATTTATAATCCTGTTTTGGGCGGCTTTGAAGCATTATATTTAGCGAATCTAAAGCGTACCGCTGCTGTCACTCGAAGTCAAATAAATCAGGTTAGGCGTCATAGAAGATTGGTTACTGCTAAGATATTACAGGAAAACAAACCACAAATAAAAAAGGCGTTGCTGCTTTTAGTGCAATTTCCAGACAAACAATTTCTTCCTCAGCATACGCCTCTTCTTTATGAAAACATTTGTAACACGCCCAATTTTCAGCATAAACTTGGTTTTAAGGGCAGTGTAAAAGATTATTTCAAGGCTCAAAGTAATGGACTTTTTGATTTGGCTTTTGACGTAAAAGGACCTATCAATCTGTCCCATCCCTATGCCTATTACGGTGCAAATAATAAAGCTGGAGAGGATATTCGTCCCGAGGAAATGGTGAAAGAAGCGTGCAGAGCCGTTGATGTGCAAGTTGATTTTGCCGATTATGATTGGAATCATGACGGAGAGGTCGATGCTGTTTACATCTTATATGCAGGTCAGGGCGAAAATACAACGTACAAAACAGACCCTCAAACCATTTGGCCACATCAATCCGAACTTTCCTCCACCAACGATGTCCTAACTTTGGACGGGGTTACTATTCGTCCTTATGCTTGTAGTGCCGAATTGATAGGTGCTCACCAGATAGATGGTATCGGCACTATCTGTCATGAATTCTCTCATTTATTGGGTCTTCCCGACATGTACGACACTGTAAATCAAGAAAATTATGGCATGTGTACTTGGGATATTATGGACCAAGGAGCATACAACGGTAACGCATTTGTACCCGCAGGTTATACAAGTTATGAGCGAATGTTTTGTGGTTGGATGACTCCTCACAAGCTCACAAAGGACACGTTGGTACAAAACGTCAAGCCATTGAGCGAAGGAGGAGAGAGTTATATCTTATATAATGATGGACACCTCAATGAATATTATCTGTTAGAAAACAGGGCAAAGACCAAATGGGATGCGTATTTGGATGGTGAGGGACTACTTGTTCTTCATGTTGACTATGACGCTCAGGCATGGAGCGACAACGAAGTAAATACAGATAATAGCCACCAACGATGCACTATCTTTCATGCCGACGACTCTGATCGATACCTTACCAGCTTGGGAATGTTTCATTCAGCAGAGGTGGCAGGCGACCCTTATCCTTATAAAGGTAACAACTGTCTCACTTCAACTTCGCAACCAGCTGCCAATCTCTTTCATGCCAATGCGCAAGGTAGTATGCTGATGAATAAAAACCTCACAAACATTCAGCGTCATACCAATGGGACAGTTTCCTTTCAGTTGAGTGTTGGAACTCGTACTGCGGATGATACTGCCGCTCCATTGCCAGATGGTGTTCTATTTCACGAGACTTTTAATCAATGTCATGGCACAGGAGGGAACTCAGGAGGCTTTCGTGGGCGAGTAGCTACTCAAAGATCTCAGTATTTACCAGATGTACAAGGGTGGACAGTACTCTCTGGTGCGGCTTATGGTGGCGATAGATGTGCAAGATTTGGTTTAGCAAAAAACGGAGTAGGAATTGTTTTTTCTCCCTCTTTTATGGCTATTGGAACCGATACTTTGATTTTCGTAGCAGCTCCTTTTGGTAATGACGGAAATTCTGTGGATGTGTATATCAACGAAAAGTTGCTTGATAGTTTCCCGCTTCAAACGGATGCATGGACTACTATCTCTGCTCCTTTTGAGGGAAAGGGAGCAACGGTGATTAAGTTTGTCCCCGATCGTAGGCTTTTTCTTGATGATGTAAAGGTAGTGGGTCCACGCTCCACAACCAATGGTATTCAATCTTTTTCTACAATTTATCCGTCCCCATGCACCCATCGTATTTATAATCTGCATGGACAATATGTGGGAGATGATTTGTCAACATTGCCACAAGGAATATACGTCATCAATGGAAGAAAAATACTCAAGTGAACTTTCAGCAGGTCTGCCCATAGAGATAAAACGCAAAAAAGAGCGGTTTGTAGTCCGCTCTTTTTTACATATAGGTTTACCATAACCCCTCTATACCGAGGAGTTTAGGTGCTTGTTCTTTGTTGTAGTTTATGAATTGCTAAACGTAAGTCCATCAGGTGTTCCATCAATCTTAATAGGACGATTGTTCATTACCTTACCAGCTAATAGCTTTTTAGATAAGTCGTTGAGTACATATCGTTGGATGGCACGTTTTACAGGACGCGCTCCAAACTCTGGATTGTAGCCTTTGTCACAGAGATAATCAATAGCTCCTTGCGTCCATTCAAGACTAAAGCCTTGAGTTTGCAACATATGTTTTACGGCATTCATTTGTAACTCTACCACGTCCGCAATCTCATGCTTGGTCAATGGCAAGAACATAATAGTTTCGTCAATTCTATTCAAGAACTCTGGACGAATTGTCTTTTTAAGCATATTCATCACCTCAAGCTTTGTATGCTCAAGTTTCTCTTCTCGATTGAGGGGTGTCATATCCTGCATTTGTTGTTGGATATACTGGCTCCCCAAGTTAGAAGTCATGATGATAATGGTGTTCTTGAAGTTCACTGTACGTCCTTTGTTGTCCGTTAGTCTACCATCGTCCAATACTTGTAATAAGATATTAAAGACGTCTGGATGCGCTTTCTCTATCTCGTCAAATAGCACAACGCTATAGGGTTTGCGTCTCACGGCTTCTGTGAGCTGTCCACCTTCGTCATAACCTACATATCCAGGAGGCGCACCGATAAGTCTTGACACACTAAACTTTTCTTGATATTCACTCATATCAATACGTGTCATCATGCTCTCGTCGTTGAATAGATATTCTGCCAACGCCTTTGCCAACTCGGTCTTACCCACACCTGTTGTACCTAAGAAGATGAACGATGCTATCGGACGTTTGGGATCTTGCAATCCAGCTCTACTCCTTCGTACCGCATCACTAACAGCTACAATGGCTTCATCTTGTCCTATCACCCGTCGATGCAACTCATTCTCTAAGTGCAACAGCTTGTCTTTCTCGCTTTGCAGCATCCTTGTAACGGGTATTCCAGTCCATCGGCTTACTACTTCGGCAATATCATCGGCTGTTACCTCTTCTCTCACCATGCCTTCACCACCTTGAGTTGCCTTGAGTTGTTGCTTGATATTCTCAATATCGGCTTGCAAACTCTGTAGTTTTCCATACCTAATCTCGGCTACTCGTTCGTAGTTTCCCTCGCGTTCGGCACGATCGGCTTCAAACTTTAAGTGTTCTATCTCTTGTTTGTCTTGCTGAATCTTGTTGACCAAGTTCTTTTCGCTTTCCCATTTTGCACGGAACGATTGTTCTTGTTCTTTAAGTTCGGCTATCTCCTTGTCCAGCTGTTTAATCTTCACCTCGTCGTTTTCGCGTTTGATTGCTTCGCGTTCAATCTCCAACTGCTTCAACTTACGAGTCATCTCATCCAGCTCCTCGGGCAATGAGTCGCGCTCCATGCGCAGCTTAGCTGCCGCTTCGTCCATCAAATCAATAGCTTTGTCAGGCAAGAAACGGTCGCTGATGTATCGCTCAGACAACTGAACTGCCGCAATACAAGCATCGTCTTGAATTCTTACTTTGTGGTGATTCTCATAACGCTCCTTTAGTCCACGTAAGATAGAGATAGAGCTTAACTCATCAGGCTCTTCTACCAATACGGTTTGGAAACGACGTTCCAATGCCTTGTCTTTCTCGAAATACTTCTGATATTCGTTCAGTGTCGTGGCTCCTATGGCACGTAGCTCACCTCGAGCTAAGGCTGGCTTTAAGATGTTAGCTGCATCCATTGCACCTTCTCCACCCCCTGCACCTACCAAGGTATGAATCTCGTCTATGAAAAGAATGATGTCACCATTGGCATGTGTAACTTCTTTAATGACGCTCTTCAGTCGTTCCTCAAACTCACCTTTGTACTTGGCACCTGCTACCAATGCACCCATGTCCAAAGAGTACAGTTGTTTGTTCTTTAAGTTCTCGGGTACATCGCCTCGAACAATGCGGGCAGCCAAACCTTCTACTATGGCTGTCTTACCAGTACCTGGTTCTCCTATCAATATAGGGTTGTTCTTGGTACGCCGACTTAGAATCTGTAACACTCGTCTAATCTCTTCATCACGACCAATTACAGGGTCCAACTTTCCTGCCCGTGCGTCGTTCACCAAGTTTTTGGCATACTTCTCCAAGGCTTGGTAGTTCTCGTCTCCACTTTGCGTTTGAATCTTTTCACCCTTTCTGAGTTCCTCGATGGCTTTACGCATCTCTTTTTCTGTACATCCAGCATCTTTCAAAATCCTGCTGGCTGTTGTAGTTACTGTGAGCAATGCTAACAATAATGGTTCTAACCCAACAAACTGGTCACCCATACTTTGTGAGAGGTCTACCGTTGTTTGTAGCACTTTATCGGTATCATTGCTAAAGTAAGGTTGTCCGCCACTCACTTTGGGTAAGTGGGCTATTTCACTTTGCACAAGCTGCTGTATCTGTGAGGGATTGACACCTAACTTCTGAAAAATAAAGTTGGTTACCTCTTTCCCCTTGGTTAGCAACCCTTGTAACAAGTGTACTGGCTCTATGCTTTGCTGTCCTGCTTGTTCTGCAATGCGCAAAGCCTCTTGAACCGTCTCTTGTGCTTTAATTGTAAATTTGTCAAATGTCATATCTTGTGTTCCTTTCTTTTTGTAATTTCGTTTTTCCTTAGATTGGATTCAAAAGTTATGCCTGTTATAAAAGGATGTCATAATGACAGTTTTGTATGACTATTTGTCTCCTTTACTCCGCTATTAGAAAGAAACTTCGATATTTAGCTTTCCACCTAACCCACGTTCTACCACATCAAAAAGTGTTTTTAATGTTATATTTTCACCATTACTTTCCACCTTAGATATAAAGGAGCGTTTCTTATTAATCCGATTGGCTAATTGCTCCTGCGTCATATTAAGGTGCTCACGAGCTTCCCTTATTTTCAATCCTATACGCAAAGATTCTAATTCGCGCTCTAAATCATCACGCTTAGGCGTGCCAACAGCACCATAATATTGATCCTTTATATTGTCAAGTGATTTTAGATTATTCATCATTTCGTTACCTCCTTTTTATCGTTATAATAGTCGTTCATTATTTTTACAGCACGTTTTATTTCGTACTTTGGCGTCTTTTGTGTTTTCTTTTGAAAGCCACTTAGCAAGACTACAAGTTGGTTTCCATCAAAAATACAAAAGATGCGAAAGATGTTATTGCCCAACTGTATGCGTATTTCAAACAAGCCATTCGTACCCTCGATATATTTAAGGTAGTTTTGTGGAATACGCTCTATTTGCTCCACAATATCAAGTACCTTAATGATTTTCTTCTGAACTTTCTCATTTTGGTCCTTAAAAAATTCATCAAAGTATGTTTTATATGCAACAACTTGTCTGTATTTTATATCGCAAAGGTAACTTATAAATTACATATATGCAAATTTTAAGGACATTTTCAAGTTAATGGCTGCTTTCCGTCTTCACAATTCTTTCATCGAAAGATAGAATTTTACAACGAAAAACTGTTCCCAAAAACAGCATTTGTAAGGTTGATATTATGCAGAATGAAAAGATAATAAATGCTGAATTATCTTTACAAAGTGCCTCTCAGAACTCGCATGTAAACAACCAACGACAAAGTTGGTCGCAAATACGCAAGTTATGAGCGAAGTTTGTAATCGGTTGTCATTGAAAACGTTATACCTTTGTCTTGTCTTTTTCTTCTCTTTTTTACTTTTTCTTGGCGGCTGAAGCATTGAGTTAAGCTAACAATTTGCATGCTTTAAGGCTGCTGAAGCATGTTCACAACACCTCTATTGTATGTTTCCAAGACCGTAAAGTCATTGTTTTAGCTTGAAAAGACCTCTTTTTTGGTAAAATCAAGCCATTTTTGTCTATCGTTTGCCTATTATTTTTTTCTATTTCGAAGATTTTAGATGGTCGATTTTTGGTAAAATAACAGGACAAAATGCAACCGTTGCTTTTATCCAAACAAATAATGATTAAGAGACGCAGCTTTTGCGTTAAAGGGATTTTGTTGCAACAACCAATTTATCATTCACCACCTTCCTAAAGCCAAAGAGCCGTGTCGCTTGCGAAATAAAAAAGTATTTTCTTTATCCCACAGACTTATAAATCACAAATTTTATGTACATTTGCATATAGTAGAGAGTAGTCTTCTTTTGAAATAGAAAAGAAGAATTGGTGGATTCACCAGCTCGATGTACATCTATAAAATATCAGGTTATGAATAGATTGATTACCTTATGGGTTGTGGTATTGGTACTAATATCCTCTCCTATGAAAGCAGATAATTTCGCTGTTCTTTGGAAAAAGTACGAGCAGGCAGAAAAAAAAGACCTTCCCAAAACTTCACTCCATGTGCTGGAGCAGATTATCAAGAAGGCAGAAACGGAACAAAAATACGGTCACCTCTTGAAGGCATCGTTTTTACACGGACTGATAGCTACACAAATTTCGCCCGATTCGACAACTGTCGAGTTGACTAAACTCAAAGAGCGACTACGCCAAGCAGAGCTCAAAGATCGTGTTTTGGCAGCTGTGTATCAGTCGGCGTTGGGTCAGCTATACGCAGAAAATCTTACTTTGGGTGACAACAGTGTCACGTTGAGTGAGCAATACTTCAAACAGTCGTTGGCAGAGCCTGCGTTGTTGGCTTCCTATAAGTCGGCAACATACGAACCTTTTACGGTTTCGGGCGTAGACAGTAAGATTTTTAATCATGACTTATTGCATGTATTGGGCTTTGAAGCACAACGCTATGACCTCCTTCATCAGTATTATCTATCGCATGACAATCGACCAGCCGCCTGTATAACGGCGTTGTATGACTTGAGAGAAAAATATCGTTCGGACGTTTTGCAAGCTAAAAAGTCGAAATATATTCAGAAATTAGACTCGTTAATAGCTGTGTATAAAGACCTGACAGAGGCTGGCGAAGTGGCAATTGAACGTTATCAATGTATAGAAGAGGCAGAGGATATCAGCGCAGAACAAAAGATACAATATATCAATTATGCGTTGATGAAATGGGGTGCTTGGCCAAGAATCAACATTCTTCGCAATGCCAAAACACGGCTTACCTTGCCCACTTTCCATGTGTCACTCGGCGATGCGGTGGCAATTCCTCATCAGGAACGGCAGGTAGTTGTCTTGCAACTTTGCAATATCCAACAATTGAACATGTCGGTGTGGCGAGTGAATGTAAATGGAGACACCCAGTTAGACCCTAATGACGCCCGTGATTATGCACGTTTGCGACCGCATATCGATGCCAAGACGCCAGTCTACACAACCAGTAAGCAATATGTTGGGATGCCCGATTATCAGATGGTGCGTGACACCATGAGTATCAAGGGACTGCCTGTTGGTGTTTATCTGGTTGAATTGACGACCGATAATAAGACGATAAAGCCACAACGAGCATTGCTCCGTGTCAGTGATGTGTACCTCTTGTCTCAGTCTTTGCCTCATCATCAATTGCGAATGGTTGCGGTGAGTGCTACTACTGGGCAGCCATTGCCAGGTGCCAAGATACAACTGAGAAAAGATGAGCAAAGCGGAAGAGCATATAAGCAGCAGGTCTATACTTGCAATCAGGAAGGCGAAGTGACAGTGACAATAAAAGAGAACAGAATGTACTATGCTTATCCTTATACTCAAAGCGACAAGGCATGTGCGATGACATACCTCAATGGTTATGGATTTTTCCCTAAAGAGAAGAAATCAGACGCTCTATATGTGCACCTGTTTACTGATCGTAGCATCTATAGACCAGGTCAAACGGTGCACGCTTCGGCTATTGCTTATCGTTTAATCAATGGTAAGGAGACTACCGTTGCAACGCATCAAACGCTCACTTTGACCTTGAGAGATGCTAATTATAAAGAGGTGGGCGTGCAAAAAGTGACGACCGATGAGTACGGTACGGCTGTGGCAGACTTTGTGTTACCTTCAACGGGACTCACTGGCACATATTCTTTGCGCTCTAATCAGGGAAGAGATGCCTATGCGTCGTTGTCGGTAGAGGAATATAAGCGTCCCACTTTTTATGTTGAATTTGATACTATTTCAATGAAATATCAAGAGGGCGATACGGTGAGGTTGGCAGGACATGTGAAGAGTTTTGCTGGTATTCCTGTTGCAGGAGCGCAAGTGAAATACACGATTACACGCTCGCCAATGCTTTGGAGATACTTCGAAATGAGGGACAGAACACAAAACGTTACGATAGACATTGATACCTTGGCAACCGATAACAGCGGAAAATTTATCATCAATGTCCCCTTGATACTGCCCGAAAAGAGCAACCAAGCACCTCAACATTATTCGTTCTTGACTAAAGTGGATGTAACCGATGGAGCAGGAGAAACCCATCATGCCGAAAACGCCTTGATGTTGAGCGACAAACCTACGACGTTTTTGTGTGATTTGACAAAGCTAAGTCGCACGGATAGCATCAAACCGATGACTTTTAGCTATCTTAACAGCATGGGAGTAGCCATTGATGGAGACGTTCATTACACGATTGACGGTAAATCGTATCATGTAAAAGCCAATCAACCTACGCTCCATGGATTGGAAAAGCTATCCTCTGGTGAACATCATTTAATGGCGGTTTGCGGACAGGATACATTGCGCCATACCTTCTATACATTCTCGTTGGACGATAAGAAACCTGCCTTTAAGACTTCTGACTTCTTCTATATCACCCAAACAACATTCCCTAATGATGGTAAACCTGTGCAACTGATGTTGGGTTCTTCGGATACCAATGTGCATGTGGTTTATTCTTTCATTGCTGGCGATCGTGTGATTGAGAGTGGAAGTTTGGCTATGAGCAACCAAATCATCAAGAAAAAGTTGAAGTACCAGTCACAATATGCCGACGGACTGCTATTGAATTACGCTTGGGTGAAGAATGGAAAATGCTACACGCATAGGCAACTCATTGCGAAGCCTCAACCAGATAAACGGCTGATGTTGACGTGGAAGACCTTCCGCAACCGACTCACACCAGGACAAAAAGAAACATGGACTTTACAAATAAAAACTCCTAATGGCAAGCCTGCCAAAGCACAACTCATGGCAGTACTGTTCGATAAAACGCTTCAAGAAATCAAGGAACACGCATGGAGATACTACATTCCGTATCAACCAGCATGGGCTACTACCTTTTGGGAAAAGCCTAACATTGAAAATGCAATGCTTTATGGCGATGCACCGTTTACACCATTGCGCGAAAGGCCTATCAACTTTACTTATTTTGACGATGTGTTTGCTGGTTTTGGACAGAGTGATGAAGTTGTTACAATTGGCTATGGAGGCGGTGTCAGGACGCGGGCACTTAGTAAACTAAATGCCATGTCCAAGGCAGAAGCGTTCAGCGATGAGACAATGAGTGTGGATGGGGCTCATGATGACAAGTCTTTACAACTAAAACAGAAAGAAGCAATGCCCGCATCGCAAGTGGATTCTCCGACAAAGTCGAATGCTCAACCCGCTATTCGTGAGAACTTTAATGAAACGGCTTTCTTCTTTCCTGCCCTGATTGCTGATGACAAGGGACAAGTAAGTTTGAAGTTTACGTTGCCAGAGAGTGTAACAACTTGGCAATTCATGGGGTTAGCTCACGATGAGGAGATGCACCATGGCTTCTTAATGGACGAAACTGTTGCGCAGAAAAAGGTCATGATTCAGCCTAATATGCCTCGTTTCGTACGCAAGGGTGACCAGCTTACCCTTTCGGCACGTGTGATGAGTACCTCTCAACGCATTGAAACAGGAACGGCATGTATTGAACTTGTTGACCCAGCTACCGAGAAAGTGGTGTTTACCCAACAAAAGTCATATGACTTGCAGCCCGAGGCAACTGATGTCGTTACCTTCTCTATCGATATGGTTCAACTGTTGAAAGCGCATCCGAAGTTGTCTCTACTCGTTGTACGCTTTACGGCTAAGGGTAAGAACTACAGTGACGGGGAGCAACATTATTTACCTATTCTGACCGATGACGAATGGGTTACTACCACCGTACCTTTTACCTTGCATGACAAAGGGGTGAAGACCATTGATTTGCAAAAGCTCTTTCCTACTCACGATGACCGCAACTTGCTAACCGTAGAATATACCCAACAGCCAGCATGGTTAATGGTTCAGGCACTTCCCAACATGGAAAATATAGACGATGACAATGCCATGAGTTTAGTGGCGGCTTATTATGCCAATAGCATTGGGCAACATTTGTTTAACGAAGTACCACAACTACAATCTGTTGTTAAATTATGGAAGCAGGAAAAGGGTAAGGAAACGTCGTTGACCAGTGCTTTAGAAAAGAACAAAGAACTCAAGACGGTACTCTTGAACGAAACTCCTTGGGTGATGAATGCACAGAATGAGACCTACCAACAACAGCAACTGGTTGAGTTCTTCGATAGCAATATGATGTCTTACCGTTTAACTTCGTTGCTTCAAAAACTATCTAAATTGCAAAATACAGATGGTTCTTTCAGCTGGTGGAAAGGCATGTCGGGCAGTCGCTACATGACAGTCGCTGTTGTAATGACGCTCGCTCGGTTGAATACACTCATCGGTCATCAGACCTCTACGCAGTCCATGATAGCCTCCTCGTTGCGCTTTTTGGATAGAAAATTGAGCGAAGAGGTCGCTGAATTGAAAGCAAGACAGGCGAAAGGAGAGAAAGATTTATTCCCTTCAGAGTTTGCTTGTAACTGTCTCTACACGTATGCGTTGTTGGATAAACGTAGCAATGGAAATATAAACTATATGGTGAACTTGCTCAGCCAACAGCCCACAGTCTTGTCTATCTATGGTAAAGCCAGAACGGCAGTGATACTTTCGATTTACGGAAAACAAGCCAAAGCCAATGAATATTTGCAGAGTATACAGGAATATACGGTGTACACCGAGGAGATGGGACGATATTTTGATGCGCCACGTGCCAACTATTCTTGGTTCAGCTATCGCATTCCTACACAAGTAGCCGCTATTGAAGCGATGAAGCTCTTAAAGCCTAACGACCCCAGCATTGAGGAGATGCAACGCTGGTTATTACAGTCCAAGCGTACGCAAGCATGGGATACTCCGATAAACAGTGTCAATGCTGTTTATGCTTTCTTGCATGGACAGACGCAAAAACTAACAATAGGCTCTCAATCCGATTGCTTTCAACTCAATGGACAACTGCTTGAAATGCCGAATGCCACAGCAGGATTGGGCTATGTGAAGACAGCTAAGACAGGAAAAGATATGCGACAACTAACGATAGACAAAACGTCAGTTGGTGCATCTTGGGGAGCTGTCTATGCTCAGTTTATGCAAAAGTCGACCGAAGTGGTTGACCAATCCTCTGGACTCAAGGTGACACGCACGCTGTTGCGTGATGGTAAACCCGTACAAACTTTCAAAGTCGGCGATAGAGTGACTGTGAGATTGGTTGTAGAAGCCAATCGTGATTACGATTTTGTACAACTACAAGATAAGCGTGCTGCCTGCCTTGAACCTCTACATCAAAGAAGTGGGTATGCTTGGGGGTATTACTATGCGCCCAAAGATAATGTGACCTCGTATTATTTTGATCAGCTTAGCAAAGGGAAGCATGTGATAGAAACAGAATATTTTATAGATAGAGCCGGCACATACCAAACAGGAATTTGTACCATTCAATGTGCGTACAGTCCTGATTTTAATGGAAGAGCTGCAGGTCAGACATTGAAAATAAGCGAAAAATGAATAGATTAATTATTGGATTGACATTCCTTGCGCTGCCTGTCCTTGCTCATGGACAGCAGATAAGGGCAGTAAATGAAGTCATAGATTGTGGACAAATCATCTTTAAGCATCCAGTTACCGCTGAATATGAGATTAAGAATACTGGGCATCAGGATTTGTTGATTAATAAAGTGATGACCGATTGTGGATGTACTACTGTGGACTATCCACGCAAACCGATAGCTCCACAGACATCAGCCACTATTAAAGTGGTGTATGATAGCAAGTTGTTGGGAACTTTCCAAAAGCAAATAGCACTCCTTAGCAATGCCTCCACCCAACCCTACCTCTTGAGATTGAGAGGCAAGGTTGTGGAAGAAATTGTTGATTTTGTAGGAGATTATCCTTTTCATCTCGGTGAACTCCAGACTGATGTTAATAACATTGAGTTTGATGATGTGAACCGTGGTGACCGTCCTCAAATCAAAATTCATATTAAAAACACCACAAACGAGATGGCAGAACCTGTACTGATGCACCTTCCTTCTTATCTACAAGCAGAAATGTCACCGTCGCGATTGGCACCGGGACATGCTGGTGTCGCCACCATTACCCTCGATTCGAGGAAGATACGTGATTATGGACTTACGCAGACAGGTATTTATTTGGGCTTTGTTCCTGGTGATAAAGTGGCTCCCACCAAAGAGCTGACAGTCTCTGCAGTACTCTTGCCCGACTTCAAGGACGCTGGCGAACAGGCTCGAATAGCTATGCCAAAAATGCAACTTTCGGCAACAACCCTCCATTTGGGGAACTTTGGTAATAAGAGAAAGCAGTCTGGAAGAATCTTGATTCAAAATATGGGGCGAGCAACCTTAGAGATAGAGCGACTTCAGATGTTCACTGGCGGTATAAAAGTTGCTATGAATAAATCACGAATAGAGCCGGGTAAGATTGCTAAACTCAAGGTAACAGTGGTAGAAGAAGAGTTGAAAAAGGTGCGTAGCAAGCCTCGTATTCTTATGATTACCAATGACCCCGACCAGCCAAAGGTGATTATTGACATTGAAGTGGAGAAGTAGTGTGATGATTCAGATAGAGATAGACAGTGGGAGTGGCTTCTGTTTTGGGGTGACAACAGCGATACAGAAAGCACAGGAAGAATTGGAAAAAGGAGAAACCTTATATTGTCTGGGCGATATAGTGCACAATGGCATGGAGGTGAAACGGCTGCATGAGCAGGGCTTAGAGACCATTACTCATCAAGAGTTGCAAAATCTTCACAATGCAAAAGTGTTGTTGCGCGCCCATGGAGAGCCTCCAGAGACGTACGCATTGGCAAAGAAAAACAACATAGAGATTATTGATGCGACCTGTCCTGTGGTGTTAGCGTTGCAGCGTCGCATCAAGAAACAGTTTGATACGCATCAGGATGCACAGATTGTTATCTTTGGAAAAAATGGGCATGCAGAAGTGTTGGGACTCGTAGGGCAAACGCAGAACAAGGCTATTATCATTGAAAATTTTGAAGATGTCAAGCAGTTGGACTTTTCACGGGATATTTATCTGTATTCTCAAACAACGAAAAGTCTCGATGAGTTTCATAGAATTATTAGTTATATCCAAAATCATATAGCCTCTACTGCTTCTTTCCGAAGCTTTGACACCATTTGCCGACAGGTAGCTAATCGAATGCCCAACATTGCAAACTTTGCATCGAAGCATGATTTAATTCTGTTTGTGAGTGGACGCAAGAGCTCCAATGGACGAGTGTTGTACATGGAGTGTAAGCGTGTAAATCCCAATAGTTATCAAATAGAGGATGTAGATGAGATAGATTTCAACTGGCTTCAGGGTGTGCAGACCATTGGGATATGTGGCGCCACCAGTACGCCAAAGTGGCTCATGGAGAAATGTCGCGACCACATCCTTGCTCATTTACAGGACTGTTAATCAGAGGTTGCGCTCTTCAGTCGTATCAAATCCTTTACCACCTCGCCCCCTAAAATCAGTCCTGCCGTTGCAGGTACAAAGGCATTGCTGGCAGGTGTCGTTCGTTTTTGGTTGGTGGTAGGTGATTTTACCGTTTCTTCGAGAGGTGAGGTAGATGTTGCTGTCGACTCTATTTCAAAGGGCTTGCGAGGTGGCTCCTCGCTGTAAACCACTTTAAGGTGTGTAATGCCCATTTTTCGGAGCTTCTTTCTTAGTACCTTTGCCAATGGGTCCATTGCCGTTTTGCTGATGTCTGCTACCTTGAATTGGGTGGGGTCTATCTTGTTGGCAGCTCCCATACTGGCTATGATGGGCAGCTGTAGCTGATGACACTGCTTCACCAATTCTATTTTAGCCGCCATGGTGTCAATGCAATCTACGACATAATCACAGGCGGACAAGTCTACTTGTTCTGCCGTCTCTGGCAGATAAAACAGGCTACAGGTATGCACTTTACAGCTGGGATTGATGTCTAAAATGCGTTGGCGAGCCACCGCTACCTTCTTTTGTCCTAAGGTGGAGTGCAATGCCACCAACTGTCTGTTGAGATTAGAGATACTCACTTCATCGTTGTCTACTAATGTCAGTTCGCCCACACCGCTCCTTGCCAGTACTTCAACAACGTAACTACCCACTCCTCCTACACCAAAGACCGCAACGTGTGAGTGCTTCAGCGTTTCTATGGCAGAGCTTCCAAACAGCATTTCCGTACGGGTAAATTCATTTTCCATCACGTGTTTTTTTGCAATCAGTGCGCAAAGTTAATGAAAATATCGCACTTTTTGGCTAACTTTGCATCAATAGCACCGTGTATAGTTGCTACGATATGAGTTGAAATTACTTTCCTTTCCTACTTGAATTATGAGGATGAGCCATACAAGTAACAAGTTTGTCTTTGCAATGTTGGGTGTTGCCATGCTCCTATTAGTAATGTTCAACCTTTTGTTGGGGTCGGTTTACATTCCAGCAGCAGACGTGTTTTCCATATTGTGTGGAAAGGATATGAGTAATGACAGTTGGACTTACATCATTTTAGAATCTCGTTTACCACAAACAGTTGCAGCTTTGTTTTGTGGTGCAGCACTCGCTGTGAGTGGCTTGCTGCTACAAACTGCTTTTCAAAATCCTTTAGCTGGACCTTCAATCTTTGGTATTAACAGCGGGGCGGGATTAGGAGTAGCATTGGTGATGTTAGCCATGGGGGGAAGCATGTCTACGGCTTTGTTCAGTGTGGGCGGTGCTATGGCGATTTTGCTGGCTGCCTTTGTGGGTGCTATGGTGGTTACAAGCATTATTTTAGTTTTTTCACAGTGGGTCAAAAACAATGTCATGTTGCTCATCATGGGCATCATGATAGGTTATTTATCCTCGTCTGTCATTGCCTTGCTCAACTTCTTTGCCACGCAAGAGGGTGTTAAATCGTATATGATATGGGGCATGGGCAATTTTAACAATGTCTCTTTACCCCAACTACCCATTTTTACCATTGCTATCATTGTAGGTTTGATAGGCGCCATGCTACTGATGAAGCCGCTGAACGCCTTGTTGTTGGGCGAACGGTATGCGCAAAACTTGGGCGTCAATGTGCGTGTCGTGCGCGGTTGGCTATTGGTGGTAACGGGGGTGTTGACGGCAGTTACCACGGCTTATTGCGGTCCTGTGGCATTTATTGGACTTGCTGTGCCACACATGGCTCGCTTACTGGTTGGCACGGAGAACCACCGCACCCTGCTTCCCCTCACCATGCTCATGGGGGCAGTGATTGCTTTGTTGTGCCAATGTATATGCACCTTGCCGGGTTCGCAGGGTGTCTTGCCCCTCAATGCCGTTACACCATTGATAGGGGCACCTGTTGTTATCTATATTGTTTGGAAGCATTGAGTTCGCAAGAGGGAAAAAGAAAGTGAGTTGAAAACTTGATGCAACAGTGAGATGCCATGGGGTTCAAAACCTAAAAAAATAATATCAAAATACTTGACAAACACCCTCGTATAATTTGAATATTTGAAAAAGTTTTCCCTTCGGTCGAAAATACGCAAGTTTTGAGCGAGTTTTATAAGTAACAGTTAATCATTGTATTGCGCAAACAAGCGTACGACAAGTCGCATTTATACCTCCATTCATGCCTTAAAAACAAGCAAAAAACCGTGTTGAAACAATGCTTTAGCACTGCAATAGTGGCTCAATAGAGGTGTTATTTGCATGTAGTTGTCGCCTTAACTCAATGCTTCAATGCAAAAACGATATACATTTCAACCCGAAAAGTGCCATAGTCCCTGTCTTTTCTCCTTATTCTTTTTCTATTTCGCAACTTTTCAAACCCCGTTTTTTCGTCATTTATATTTACAAAACAGCATGAAAGCGAACTGTTGAAGCATGTTGAAATGTCGCTCTTTAATGAAAGAGCCGTGACACAGAAATAGCGTTTAAACTATCAACAAAAGTACACTGAATGACAGGCAATGGTAGTGATTAAAGAAATACTTTGAGCTTTTTCGTTGTTAATAAATATTAATTGAAATAGAAATACGACAGAGAATGAAGCACTTTAAATAAAAAGTATTACCTTTGCATCCGCAAAACAGAATTGACTTCCGGTTCATTGGTGCGTTAGTTCAGTTGGTTAGAATGCCTGCCTGTCACGCAGGAGGTCACGAGTTCGAGTCTCGTACGCACCGCCAACAAACCGTTAAATTCTTTTATCGCTTTGGTGCGTTAGTTCAGTTGGTTAGAATGCCTGCCTGTCACGCAGGAGGTCACGAGTTCGAGTCTCGTACGCACCGCTTTCAATGCTCTGATTCAGTCTAGAGATATTGTCTAAAGAATTAAAAAAGGATGTGCCTTACTTTTGGGTATATCCTTTTTTTTATTCTACATTCCACCTCATATCCCTGCGAATCACAAACTTTTTATCATAAATCATTATCAAAACAAATGGGTCAGTCCTAAATTCGTTGTTTGCAAGCATATGAACAGGATTCTTCAAATTACTTTGAAGTGTCTCTAATAGTTTACTGTTGATATCCTCCAACTGTTGAATGTAACCCGAGGAAATCTTTCTACGTTTAAGCAAATTGATTGAACGGGTATAGACAGCACGATAAAGGAACGAAGAGATTTGGTCGCCAAATTCAATGTCGTCACGCCGTTGCCAGAGGTCAGTGAACACATCCTCTACAACATCTTGTGCATCATCCTCACTGCCAACCAGCCCTTTTGCGTAAAAGAATAGCTTGGCATACATTTGTCTGAATAAAGCATCATAAACTGTGCTGATGTTTCGTTGCATTCTACAATCCCACAAATACTTGTTAATTGGTACAAAAATACTCAAAAAACCTGAGTTCGGAATAAGAATGTGATGAAAAAGTTAGTAATCTCCCTATATTTTTGTACCATTATATCTGATTATCAAATAGTTGTAAATTTTAATAGCGATGATTATCAAAGATAAAATTACAGAGAATTCTTGTAATGCAGATGACTTTTGCAAGGATTTCGATGTTAAAATACCTGAGTTCGGAATAAAAATGCCCTGTTCTCGAATTCTCCAAAAGGGCATAGTTCTTTCGTGTTCTGCCAGCGACAGCAGGCAGTGACCATCACCAGTTCTTAAATTTGTATGCAGTACTTTGTTTGATTTAATAAAATTTTTACGAAAACTATTGCAACTTATCGTAACTTTTCATATATTTGCAACAGAAAGCCAATGGGAATTCTTAAAATCCTTTTATAATATCAATGAACTAATACGAAAAATATGAAAAAGTTATTGTTTCTCATGGTTTGCTTCATGAGCTGCACCGCTGCGATGGCCCAGACTGCCATCCATGGCAGAGTGCTCAATGAAGGGACAAACGAACCGCTCATAGGAGCAACGGTGGTTGAGCAAAACACCTCGAACGGTACCGTTACCGATGTGGATGGCGCATTCAGACTCACCGTGGCAAAGCTGCCCGTGAGCATCAAGGTGTCGTATATCGGCTATTCCGAAAAGGTCGTCACGGTGACCTCGGCCCAACCGCTGATCATCCGGATGCAGGACATCAGCAACGAGCTTTCCGAGACCGTCGTCATCGGCTACAGCGGCTCCATCATCCGCTCAAAGATGACGAACTCCATCGCCAAGGTGAAGAACGAGAGTCTCACCACGGGCATGTTCTCCAACCCCTCGCAGGCACTCTCGGGTGCCGTTGCCGGCCTGAAGGTGGTGCAAGGGTCGGGCAACCCCAACGCCTCGCCCACCATCGTACTGCGCGGCGGCACCGACTACGACGGCAGCGGGGCCCCGCTGGTCGTGGTCGACGGCATGATCCGCAGCTCAATGGCCGACGTCAACCCCAACGACATACAGTCCATGGAGGTGATGAAAGACGCTGGCGCGACAGCCATCTACGGCTCCAGGGCCAACAATGGCGTCATCCTCATCACCACCAAGAAAGGCAAGGACGGTGAGGGTAAGGTAGGCTTCAGCTCAAAGCTGTCATGGAACTACTTCAACAACCCATACAAGTTCCTCGACGCTGGCGACTACCTGTACTACCAGCGGCGTTCCTACCTCTACGCTGAGCAAAAGGGAACGGTCACGCTGAGCTCGCTCAGTGGCAACCAGCCCTACGGGACAGGCAACAAATACGAGGCCGACGGCAACAAAAGCTCGGCAGGCATCTGGGGCGTCTACGAGTACGGCGCTCTTGCGCCCGACGTGCAGAAGGAGCTCATCGGCAAGGGCTGGAGAACCATGACGGACCCCGTGACAAACAAGACTCTGATCTACGTGAACAACCACATGGAAGACTTCAACATCAACACCCCCAGCTTCTCGCAGGACTACAACGTCAACTTCAGCGGGGGCAACGACCGTGGACACTACTACACCAGCCTGGGATACAACAACAGTGAGGGCAACGCCATCAACAACTACAACCGCAGGCTCTCGTTCTTGCTGAACACCGACTACAAGATAAAGAAGTGGCTGACAAGCTATTCGAGCTTCAACTTCTCTACGGCCAAGTATCTGGGCATATCCCCGTTTGCTGGCGAGGCGAACTACTTCTCCCGGAACTTCTCCTATCCTCCGACATTCCGCGCGTACAACAACAAGGGCGAGTTGCTGCTGGGCAAGAACTCGGGCGACGGTAATCAAAAGTTCCTGGAAAACGCCATCGACCAAGACTACTCAAGGCAGAAGTTCACCTTCTCGCAAGACTTCAGGTTCAGCATCGTGGACGGGCTCACCCTCGACCTGAAGGGCGACTGGTATTACCAATACTATACTGGGCAGAGCTTCTACCACACCTACCTGAGCTCGCCAGGACGCTACTCCACGGGGCACAAATCGTTCGCTGAATCTGAGAAACACCTCACACAGACCTACAACGTGCTGCTCAACTACAACAAGACACTTGGCAAGCACACCGTCAGCGGGCTCCTGGGATGGGAGTACTTCCACCAAAAACTCTTCGACCTGCAGGCAAGCGGCAGCAACCCAGCCAACAACTATTTCCGCGACCTGGAATACACCGTGACCGACGAGGGCAAGCGCATGGTCGACACAGGGCACTCCAAGTTCATCACACAGTCGTACTTCGCACGCGTCAACTACGACTATGATGCCAAGTATCTGGTAGGAATCACGGTGAGGCGTGACGGCATCTCCAAGCTGAGCAAGGACAACAGGTGGGGAACATTCCCGGGACTCTCCCTGGGCTGGGTGTTCTCGCACGAGAAATTCATGGAAAAGACCACCGGATGGCTGAGCTTCGGAAAGGTCCGCGCCAGCTGGGGAAAGAACGGCAACGTAAACTCCTCGTGGGTGGGCGACTATACCGTGCAGGGAGCCTACGCTATGGACACCTACCACGGCACGACAAGCTACTACCTGAACAACATCCCCACGGCCTACCTGACATGGGAAACGTCGAGGACGCTGGAGCTGGGACTCGACCTGGGATTCCTCAACAACAAGATACAGACAAACATCACTTGGTACGACCGCGTGACCTCCGACAAATATGCCAACATCGTAATCCCCGCATCGTCGGGCTTCACGAGCATCACGTCCAACAACGGAAAACTTCGCAACCGGGGTGTCGAGCTCGAGACCAACTGCCACATCCTCAACACCGCTGACTGGAAGGTGGACTGGGCGTTCAACATTGCGCGAAACACCAACAAGATACTGCAGTTGCCCGACAACGGACGTGACAAGAACCGGCAGGGCGGGTACGAGGTGTACACCGGCAACGGAGACAAGAAGATGTGGGTTGGCGGCTATGCCGAGAACGAAACGCCAGGCGACCTGTGGGTGTTCCAGGCAGAAGGCATCTACAAGACCTACGATGAGATACCTGGCAACCTGATAGACAAGTCGACATCGAACAACGGAGGCAACAACAAATTCCTCTACGGCCCCGCCGCATACCAGTCGACAGGCAAGGCGGCCGGAGGCCTGGCTATCATGCCTGGCGACATCAAGTGGAAAGACGTCAACGGCGACGGAGTGATAGACAACTACGACCTGGTGAAGGTAGGGAACATGACACCCAAGTGGACAGGCGGCACCACCCTCACGGCCTCGTGGAAAGGACTGGCCCTGACTGCCCGCCTCGACTTCGCACTGGGATTCAAGACTTACGACTACCGCACGCCATGGATCATGGGCAACATGCAGGGTACATACAACACTCTGACCAACGTGAAGGACACATGGTCCGAAGACAACCCCAATGCAAAATACCCCATCTACATCTGGGCCGACCAGCTGAACGCACGCAACTACGACCGCTATAACTCCATGTTCGTGTACAATGGTGACTACCTGTCGTTCCGCGAGCTGACCCTCTCGTACTCACTGCCCAGGCAGTGGCTGAGCAAGGTGTCCATAGAGAGCCTCACCGTATCGGTGACAGGACAAAACCTGGGCTACCTGTGCGCGGCACCCTATGTGTTCTCCCCCGAAGTGGCCTCCAACTGGGGAGGCTATCCACTGCCAAGGATGCTGGTGCTCGGACTTAACCTCACCTTTTAACTCCCGTGATGACAAAGCAAGAAAAAACAACTCTAAAAATACAAAGCGATGAAAAACCTACATAAAATATCAGGGCTTCTCCTCATGGGGCTCCTAACCATGTTTACCAGCTGCGAATCACTGGACCAAGCCCCAGAAGACTTCTTTGCCAGCGGCAACTTCTGGAAGGACCAGCCACAGGTTTCCGGATACATGACAGGGCTGCACAGATACTTGCGCAGCAGCTATGGCATTCATTTCACCATGGGCGAGCTGCGCGGTGGCCTGCTGGGCGATGGCGACGACGGATCGGGCGTGTCGGTGTTTGGGGAGTCGATGTACAACCAAACCATCATCAAGCAAGACCTAAGAGCCGACAACGCGCTCTTCAACAACTGGGATGGACTCTACGGTGAGATCGTGCGCGTCAACCTGGCACTACAACAGATTCCCGAATGCACATTCCTGACCGATGCCCAAAAAAACCTTTACCTGGCACAGGCCTATGGCATGCGGGCTTACTACTATTTCTTCCTCTACCGTACATGGGGAGGCGTGCCACTGGTCACAGACGTGGCCATCACCAAAGGAAAAATATCTGCGGCCGCCTTGTCCAGGCCTCGTGCCAGCGCGGCAGAGGTGATGAAACTCATCAAAGACGACATCAAGGCCTCTGAAGAGAAGTTCAACGCCTTGGGAAATGACGCCTTCACCAGCCCGTACGAGTGGAGCGCATATGCCACCTGCATGCTGAAAGCCAACATCTATGCGTGGGCGGCAAAAGTATCGACAGGAAATTGCAAGGCTACCGGCAACGCCGACCTGCAAACGGCAAAGGCTGCGCTTGGCAAGGTAATCGACAGCGGGAAGTTCAAGTTGATGCCGGCGTTCTACCAGGCATTCAGAACAGACTTCAAGCAGAAGAACAAGGAGAACATCCTTGCCGTGTCGTTCAACACAACGGACAAGGCGTATATGCCAAATGCCAGTTACCTGTGTGCACAAGCCAACTTCTTCACGGCTGCATTCGACAGCGAGGGCAATGCGCTGACATTGTCAAACAACGACCCCTTTGGCACAAGCACGCTGATCAACGGCATCGTACGCTATCAATACAAGGAAAGCTTCTGGCGGTCGTTTGACAAGGGCGACAGCAGGCGCGATGCTACATTTTTTGCTGTGATGGGCTCCAAAAAAGACCCCATGACGGGTGCTAACTTCGGAAGCCTTCTCAAGAAGTTCGCCGGCCATTATGACGTGGCAGAAGGAACTCATTACTTTGATTGCGATGGTCCTATCTTCCGGTATGCCGAGGCACTACTGCTGATGGCAGAGATAGAAAACGACCTTGGCAACGACCCCAGCCCCTACATCAACCAGATACGCGAACGGGCCTATGGCAGCGACTATCCTACATACACCCGTCAAGACAAGTACAAAAACACGAAGGCCATCCTTGCCGAGGCTGACAAGGAATTTGTGTTCGAGGGAAAGCGATGGTTCAACCTGCTGCGCATGCACGACGCAAATGGCAGGGCATTGGTGTTCGACGGCACGGTGAACTATCCGTTTATACCTGGGAAAGACGAAGGGGCATTGCTCCGCGAGACGGAGAGCTACAAGGTTTTGTGGCCTGTTTCCGTAAAGACAATGACAAACGACCCTGCTGTCTTGCAGACGGAAGGGTATAAGTGATTGGCGGCATTCATGCCAAATTGTCATATTGATTTCAGCTGGGCACGGGTGTTTGCACGCTTCCCGTGCCCTTTTCAACACGCAACGTCCATTTTCATCATGAGGACGAACACAATCATAAAGAACCTCGGCATCATGACGAGGTGAACTATCGTTCAGGTGGATTAAAAAAATATTTTGTATATTTACAGACGATTCACCCCATTTGTTGCCCTGCCTAAGTCTGGACAGCATGTTTGGCAAGAAAAAAGAATGCGCGTAAAATAAAAGCAATGACTATAACAAGACCTGTTCATCAATTATTAATTTTTATCTTCATGGCATGTATCTGTAATCATGATGCCAGTGCAAAGGGCATTGGGCATCTTCAAATGGAACGAATCAAAGGGTTTCCAGTAAGCGAGAAAGGAATAGAGAAAGGGATTTCGGCATGCTTTGCTGGAATTGTTGACGGCTATCTCATCATGGCAGGTGGTTGTAATTTTCCTGATGTTCCTGCCGCTGATGGTGGCAAGAAGAAATTCTATCAGGGGATTTATGCTGCCAAAATAAGCACAACTGCGGACACACTTGACTGGCAGTTGATAGGTAAGCTACCCGAACCTTTCGCTTATGGCGTATCAGTCAGCCTGCCCAATGGTTTGCTCTGCATGGGTGGGTGTAATGCCGAAGGCTCATCTGATCAGGTATTCAAGATAACCATTGAACAGGGGAAGGCTGTTGTGGAAGCCTACCCTGCCCTCCCGTGGAAACTGGATAACTTCGCAGGAAGCCTCGGTTGTTCTACTGTGATGGTGTACGACGGCTTGCACATTGCACAACTTCAGCTTGAAGATTTGCAAAAAGGTTGGCAAATACTTTCTCCTTTGACAAGTGAGGTGTTAGGTCAACCTGTCTGTGGCTACACAGACGGCACATTTTATGCGTGGGGAGGATGCACCTCCAAGACAGACAAGCAAGATGCCCAGTTACAAATGCAGGGATACCAGTTTACCAAAAGCGGAGCAAAACCAGTAGAAGGACCACGAACATGCCAGCAGGAAGAGATATATCTTGGAGGAGCAGCTGCCGTGAATTGTGGTGATGCAGGCATTGTTGTTTTGGGCGGTGTGAACAAAGACGTTTTCGAGGCTGCCGTGAACCATCCCATGCCTGGGTATATGAAACATCCCATAGCATGGTATCGATTCAATCCCTACATTAACTTGTACAAGAATGGCAAGTGGACTCTTTTGGGAAACCATGAAGCTGCAGCGAGGGCTGGAGCATCTTTGGTGTTCGATGGCACTCATATATATATAATAGGTGGAGAACTGAAACCAGGAATCAGAACTGCGGAGATATACCGCTTCCGTTTACCCTTATAGCCGCTACATTTGAACTAAAACCTAAGAGAAGAGAAAAGAAATGAACCTGAAAGAAAAAAAATATTATCCGTGGCTCGTAGTTGCACTGCTATGGGTGGTAGCATTGCTCAACTACATGGATAGGCAGATGCTCTCGACCATGCAAGAGTCGATGAAAGTAGATATTGTAGAATTGAACAAGGCAGAAGCATTCGGTGCATTGATGGCAGTATTTCTGTGGATTTACGGATTGGTAAGTCCGTTTGCAGGCATGATAGCCGACCGTGTAAGCCGTAAATGGTTAGTGGTAGGCAGTTTGTTTGTTTGGTCGGGCGTGACCTATCTTATGGGATATGCCGAAAATTTCACACAACTATATTGGTTGCGCGCCTTTATGGGCATTAGTGAAGCGCTCTACATCCCCTCCGCACTGTCACTGATAGCCGACTGGCATGAGGGAAAATCACGCTCTTTGGCAATTGGCATACACATGACGGGCTTGTACACGGGGCAAGCCATTGGCGGATTTGGTGCTACCATTGCAGCCATGTTTACGTGGCATTCGGCATTCCATTGGTTTGGTATCATTGGAGTTGTGTACTCAATCGTACTGTTCATTTTCCTTTACGAAAACCCCTCACACGCACAGTCGACCTCTTCCACGACACATAATAAAGCCAGTATCAATCCTTTCAAAGGGTTAAGTATTGTGCTGTCCAATTGGGCTTTCTGGATTATCTTGTTCTATTTTGCGGTTCCGAGCTTACCAGGATGGGCAACAAAGAACTGGCTACCAACGCTCTTTGCTACCAATTTAGGCATTGACATGTCGAGTGCAGGACCCTTGAGTACCATTACCATTGCTGTTTCTTCATTTGTAGGTGTCATCGTAGGAGGTATTATGTCCGACCGGTGGGTACAGAGAAATATCCGAGGTCGTATCTACACCAGTGCCATCGGACTGGGCATGACGATACCTGCCTTGATATTGCTTGGGTTCGGGCACCATATTGTAGCCATTGTTGGCGCAGGTCTGTGCTTTGGTGTGGGCTACGGCATCTTCGATGCCAACAACATGCCCATCCTTTGTCAGTTTATTTCGACCAAACATCGTGGCACTGCCTACGGTATCATGAACATGGTAGGCGTGTTTGCTGGCGCTTTGGTGACGCAAGTGTTGGGCAAATGGAGCGATGGTGGCAACTTAGGATTAGGGTTTGCCATTTTAGGAGGTATCGTGGTGATTGCATTGATATTGCAACTGGCATGTCTAAAACCAACGACAGATAACGCATCATAGTTGTTGGCTAAATTTGAAAGCAATAATGGGGAGCGCTCTTTAGGGCTTATCTCCTCAAAATTCAAAACAAAAATCATTAACATATAAAAAATGGAAAAGATTATAGGATTAATTGACGCACCATTCACACCGTTTCATGAGAATGGCGACTTGAACTTAGAACCTATTGAAAAGTATGCAGCCATGCTGCAAAAAAATGGATTGCAAGGCGTATTTATCAACGGATCGTCTGGAGAAGGTTATATGCTCACCACCGAAGAACGCATGCAACTGGCTGAACGCTGGCTCAAGGTAGCTCCACAAGGCTTCAAAGTCATCGTGCATGTTGGCAGTTGTTGTCTGCGCGAGAGTCAGAAATTGGCAGCACATGCTCAAGAAATTGGGGCATGGGGGATTGGCTCCATGGCACCTCCATTTCCAAAAATAGGCAGAATAGAGGAATTGGTGAAATACTGCGAAGCCATAGCAAACAGTGCTCCCGACCTTCCTTTTTATTATTATCACATACCAGCCTTTAATGGTGCTTTCCTTCCTATGCTGGAATTGCTGAAAGCTGTGGACGGAAGAATCTCCAATTTTGCTGGTATTAAGTACACTTTCGAGAGCTTATACGAATACAATCAATGCCGACTGTACAAAAATGGCAAATACGATATGCTGCATGGACAAGACGAAACGATACTGCCCAGCTTAGCACAAGGCGGTGCACAGGGTGGTATTGGTGGAACTACCAACTACAATGGGCGCGAACTGGTGGGCATTATCGAGGCATGGAAGAATGGGGATATTGAGACAGCTCGCGAAAAACAAAACTTTTCACAGGAAGTCATCAACGTGATTTGTCGATACCGTGGCAACATTGTTGGAGGCAAACGTATCATGAAACTTTTAGGTTTTGATTTGGGACCTAATCGTGTTCCATTCCAGAATATGACCAACGAGGAAGAACAACAAATGAAAAAAGAACTGGAAGCTATCAACTTCTTCGATCGTTGCAACCAGTTTTAATATTGAAAGAAAATATTCACAGAAATGGAAATCAAAAACTATATATCCCAATGGGAAGAACGCTATCACAGCGATCTAACAAATAATATCCTTCCCTTTTGGCTAACAAATGGTCTTGACAAAGAGCATGGAGGCGTGTACACCTGTCTGGACAGAGACGGAAAGCTGATGGATACCACCAAATCGGTGTGGTTTCAAGGTCGGTTTGGCTTTATAACAGCCTATGCTTATAACCATATTGAGAAGAATCCTGCATGGCTCGAAGCATCAAAGAGCTGTATTGACTTCATCATCCACCATTGCACCAACGAGGATGGGCGGATGTATTTTGAGGTGACAGCTGACGGTACACCCCTACGTATGCGTCGCTATTTGTTCTCAGAGTGCTTTGCCGCCATTGCTATGTCCGAATATTCGATAGCTTCTGGCAAACAAGAATATGCAGAAAAAGCATTAGAGGTGTTCCACACCATTCAACATTATGCCAACACGCCCGGGCTACTTGAACCCAAATACCTGCCCACCATGAAATGTCAAGGACATTCGCTGACGATGATTCTCATCAATACAGCCTCACGATTGCGAGAGGCTATCGATGCGCCAGAATTGACAAAGCAGATAGACTTGTCGCTCGAAAAGCTGGAAAAGTATTTCGTACATCCCGAATACAAAGCCATTTTGGAAACCGTAGGACTGAATGGAGAGTTGATTGACACACTCAACGGGCGTGTCATCAACCCGGGACACTGCATCGAGACATCGTGGTTTATCTTGGAAGAAGCACGCTATCGCAACTGGGACTCACACTTGGTTGACTTGGGAACAAAGATTCTTGACTGGTCGTGGGATTGGGGATGGGACGAGAAATACGGTGGCATCATCAATTTCCGCGACTGTAAAAACTTCCCACCACAAGACTATTCGCAGGATATGAAGTTCTGGTGGCCACAGACCGAAACCATCATTGCAACGCTGTACGCCTACTTAGCCACAGGTGATGAGAAGTACATAGAGAAGCACAAGATGATTAGTGAGTGGACATATCGCCACTTCCCCGACAAAGAATATGGCGAATGGTACGGCTATCTGCATCGAGACGGCACTGTGGCTCAACCTGCCAAGGGCAATATCTTCAAAGGACCGTTCCACATTCCACGCATGATGATGAAGAGTTACTTATTGTGCAAGGACATTATGGAAAAAGAGAACGAAAGTAAATCATGATAGAAAGAGGTGGGAAGTTGAAAGATAAAGGTAAACATTGGCGTATAATCGCTCATTGAACCCAAGATTTGATGCAGCCATTAGGCAAATCATCTACTCCTTCAACTTCCCTACTTCTTCAATAAAAGGCAGGAACAGAACTATAAACAGCAATATTATAGTTCAAGAATTCTCTTCCTGGCGATTAGACAAGCACCTATCACACCTGCTCTATCCTTCAGTTTAGAAAGCACTAAGTTAGTGTCACGATTTACCAAATTGAGTGAGTATTTTAATACAGACGACTTGATAGCGTGCATTAAATAATCTCCTGTGACAGATAAAGAGCCACCTATCACCACTAACTCGGGATTAAAGATATTGATAAGACCTGCTATGGACTGTCCCAACTTGCGTCCCATACTTTCTACAACCTCTATACATAGGGTGTCGTCATTGCATGTTGCCTCGATAAGTGTTTCCATACTAAAGTCTCCAGTGTCGTCTTGTTGAATGTTAGACGATTCTCCATTACTCACACGCTCTTTCACTATTCGCACAAAGGCACTCCCTGAAACTTCTGTTTCCAAACAACCTTTCTTTCCACAGTGGCAGATAATCTCGTTGTTCACAAAGAAATTGTGTCCAAATTCTCCAGCATAACCAGACTTACCCTTATACAAATTTCCATCAATAATCATCCCCAACGCTAAGCCCCAACTGACATTGATGAACAAAACGTTCTTCTCTCCGTGGGCACACCCTTTGAGATATTCGCCATACGTCATGGCTCTTGTATCGTTCTCTATGGTTACCTTAAAGCCTAAGCGATGACTCAAAAAGTCTGCTAATGGTGCTTCGGAAAAATTAAAAATAGAATAACTGTAACCAGTATCAGGATTAACACGACCTGAAATATTGACATTGATATCAAATATCTTTTCTTTGGGTACACTGAGTTTGGCTGTATAATTAGAAATAATGCTACAAAGCTGTTCCAACGCTGCTGGCGTGTTCTCGTGTTTATAACTGTTATCGGTCAACAAATCAATCAAATCTCCCCTGAAATTCATCAATCCAATGTGCACACAGGTAGCATTGATGTCCACTCCTATGAAATATCCTGACTCTGGGTTCAATCCATAAAGATTGGGATGCCTGCCTTCTTCTGTCTCTAACTTTCCATATTCAATCACGAAACCCTCATCACACATTTCATTGACAATCTTCACTATCGTTGGAACGCTCAAATTAAACTCCTTCGCCAAGTCGGCATTGGTCGCATTACCATTGACGATAAAATACTCAATAATTTGATTTTTAACCTGATTGTTCTTGCTACTTTTTTTGTTTTCAAATAAAGATTTCATATAAATGTGCTTCTATTAAGTTTTTTATCTTGATGTGTTTTCTTGTGTGAAGAAGAACTTTTTAATGACTGTCCGCATCTTTTTGTTACCTTTCATACACAGTCATAAAACCAAAACAATGCGCCTGTATTATATTTCTTGAAATATTTCTTCGGCTGACTTCCTTACTTTTTCTGGCTGTTTCTCCGAGGTGTCTATATAACCGACAGGGATAAGAGCAACAGCCTCAAAATCTTTGACGGGGAAATACTCCTTGACGAGTTCGATGTCGTAATGACACACCCAGCAAGTTCCTAATCCTCGGTCGGCTGCTGCCAAACAAAGATGTTCGGTAGCTATCGCCACATCAATATCCGCATGCTGCTTACCATCCTCTTCTCGAACCCAACAAGCTTGTTCATTCTTCATGGCAATGACATACATGGGTGCTGTCTTAAACCACTCTCTATGATAACACTGGCGGAGTTTCTCTTTTGCTTCTTGCGAAACAACAAAGATAAATTTCCATGGCTGTCGGTTTGCTGCCGACGGTGCCAAGCGAATGGCTTCCTTGAGATAAGCAATATCTTCCTCACTTACCATTTTATCCGTGAATTTTCTCACGGCATAACGGTCTTTACAAAGCGATAAAAAGTCGGTCATGATTTTATATTGGTTAATTCGTTTGTTTTTCATCCGTCTACTCTTTGCAACAGGAAGCTATTCCTATTGTCCTTACGTGGCTGTTCATTCCTCTGCCATGGGTCGACAACACCAACGAGACACTTTGAGCATCACACCCAACCCAGGTATCTCTTTCAACAAAAAATATTTTTTATTGCTCCGCACCAGTCGCCCACTCAATCCTTTTAAGGGACCATATTTAACGTATACGGGCGTACCCACCTTTAGCTTGGCTTGTGCTTCTGAAAGGTATTGGCGCATCACTATCTCTGGGTTACACATTGCTTGAAATTCAAACATTTGTCGTGACGGAATCTCGTAATACTGCCTATCCTCTCTACTTTTACGGATAACAGAACCCTTGAATGGCGCTTCTGTCAATATTTTCCGAATTGATAGTTCGGACATGGTTCGTTTGATGAATATCAAATTTCGCACAACGGGGCGCAACTTCTGTTGCACACGATGCTTCCTGTCCTCTACATCGACGTACTCCATAGGAATGAAATAAACTAAATGGTGCTCTTCAAGATAGTCAATCACTTGCTGTGTTTTCAGTGTAAAGAGTCGCAAGGCATACCAAGGCAAGTCATCATCGAGCGGTTTTTGGATGATATCTTCATCATTCGTTGAGGAAGGCAACAAATGTGGGTCGTGATGTTGTTGAAGGTTGTCCATGCTTGGTAGGGTTCTTCGAAACACAAAGGTAATAATTTTTGATAGAGGAGGCAAACATTTTTCCTGTTAGATGGTTCTAACGGTGATGCTGTCGTTAGCTATTTTTCTTAACTTGTTCCACGAAATGCCTTAGTTTTTCAACGTCTTTCACACCTGGTTGGGTCTCAAATTCTTCGTTGACCTGAATGCCCTGCAGTTGGGGGTGATGCAATGATTGCAACAATGAGGCACTGAAGAAGCCCATTCCACCACTCAACAAGAAAGGAATAGAACCGTTGTATGTACTCAAAATGGTATTGATTCTTTCCAAAGTAGCCTGTTCTGATGTCTCACGCTTGATATCAAACAAGAACAAATCAACGACTTCTTTGTAAGCTTCGCACACTGCTAAATCTTCGATTCCATTGATTTCTATCTTTTTGATAATCTGCAATGTGGGACGAATGTCTGGGCAGATGGTTCGAAGTAGATTATCAATCATGATAGGACTTTCACTTCCATTCAACTGAACATCATCTAAATCATAGTTGTAAACACGTGTCACAATATTTTGAGGCATGTCATCTGCAAAGACGCCCACTCGCTTTATTCTGTGGCAGACCTCATCCGAACGGTTCGTCTGCATCCCTTCTGCGAGCTTTTGCTCACTATAATCAGGAATGATTCCTGCATGACTGCTAATCATCTGAACGTAACGAGGTGAGTCGGGAATAAAAACAAACCCCATCATATCTATATCTAACTTGGCTACAGCGCAAATGTTATCGGTATCGCGCATGCCACAAACTTTAATTTTCATTGCCATTGGTTGCGTCAGTAAATTATTTTTCTTGTAAAAACCTTCCATGAATAGAACACACCCACCGTCTCAAAACATTCCTTGTCACGGTTGGTGTGAACATCATCCTTGCGTCTTCAGCGAGACTATCACTGCAATATTAAGCATAAAATTTGGAATAATGGAGATTTTCAAATCATATTTTTGATAAAAGGGGGCAAAAAAATGAATCTTTCTGCATCTATCTAAGACCAAAGATTGTTATATATAATAAGGTGAGAGGATTTGGAAACATTTTTTCCTGACTGTATAATAAAGCGATGTCCCGAACGTTATGTATTTATACAAAACATTAATTTAGCAAATGAAGCCTATGCCGTATTTTACTCCTGAAGAACTCAACCCCTCCGAAGCCACACTTCGACTCCTCAAACAGTTGGCACGCACTTATCGTGTCGCAAAGACACAGCATCACCACATTGCTTATTGTCTTAACTAATCTTTATCTGTCAAATGAAAAAACTCACACTCGTTTCTCCCTCTCTGCTATCAGCTGACTTTACGAACCTTCAAGCCGATATTGACATGATTAACCAAAGTGATGCAGACTGGCTGCACTTGGATGTCATGGATGGCGTGTTTGTTCCTAATATTTCGTTTGGGTTCCCTGTGATTCGCGCCGTATCAAAAATCTGTCAAAAGCCACTCGACGTACATTTTATGATTGTTCAACCAGAACGATACATTCAACAAGCTGCCGAAGCGGGAGCCACATTGATGTCTGTGCAATACGAAGCGTGTACGCATCTTCATCGAACCATACAGCAAATTCATGATGCTGGCATGAAAGCAGGGGTGGTCTTAAATCCTGCCACGCCCGTACATCTATTAGAAGATATCATCAACGATGTTGATTTAGTGTTGCTCATGAGTGTGAACCCAGGCTTTGGCGGACAAGCCTTTATTGAGAACACCATTGCAAAAGTAAAGCGTCTCCGAAAGCTTATCGACGAGTCGGGAGCTCAAGCCCTCATCGAAGTGGACGGTGGTGTGCAAGAAGATACCGCTCCACGATTAGTTCAAGCGGGTGCCGATGTATTGGTGAGTGGCAGTTATGTATTCAAAGCGAAAGACCCTATCGCTACTATTCACTGGCTGAAACACTGCTAAGTGCAACATGCAAGCAAGGCTTTTTGATCAAAGCTACAAGTTGTGACCGCGACACACTTTACCTTTCGCCCGATTATAACAACTGGAGCATCAGGTCATGCTCTTGAGCCATTTTACGCAAGTTAATCAGTGCGTAACGCATACGTCCCAAGGCAGTGTTGATACTTACATTTGTTGTCTCGGCTATCTCCTTGAATGAAAGCTGTTGATAAAAACGCATATATACCACTTCCCGCTGTGTGGTAGGCAACAGGTTCATCATCTTCTTTACATCCTGCAGCACCTGATCGTTTACAAACTTAGCCTCTATGGCTTGCTCAAGCAGTGCTTGATCGCCAAAGTTAGACAAATCGTTGTCTTCGGTTGCCTCGACAATCTTTTCAGACTTTTGGTCACGATAAATGTCCATTATCACATTGTGAGCGATACGCATCACCCATGCACTGAACTTCCCACTCGTTGTGTATTTTCCTTGCTGCAACTTGGTAATGACCTTGACAAAAGTATCTTGAAAAACGTCATCTGCCATGCTACGATCACGAACCACAAAAAGGATGTAGGAAAATATTTTGGACTGATTGCGCGACAATAACAAATCGAAAGCAGCATACTGCCCATTGATATAAGCCATCGCTAATTCTTCATCAGACAGCTCGGTTAAATTTCTCATTTCTTAAAAATTTGATTCTAAGTAAATGTGTTTCTATAGGCGATGGATAATTATTTTTTAACGTAAATAGTAAGTAACAATAGCAAAGGTAGAGAGTTTTGTTCATTTTTCCAAATTTTTCGTTAAAAAAGTTTGTGCAAACACATACGTTCTTTCATGGAAGGGGGATGTTGTAAAACAACAAAGAAAGCTCCAAATTTGTAACATGAAAACAAAATAGGATTAAATCTTTTCGCTTACTAAGGTTGACTTATTACCTATGTTGTTAAAAGGAGAGCCAGCTTACTGTGAAGATATGACATTAGATTTGAGCCAACGGGAACACACTCAAAACAACATTTTTGTCCTATTAATTTACCAAAAATCGGTCATCTAAAATCTTCAAAATAGAAAAAATCAATAGGCAAACGATGGACAAAAATGGGCTGATTTTACCAAAAAAGATGTCTTTTCAAGTTGAAACATTGACTTAACGGTCTTGGAAACATACAATAGAGGTGTTATTCACATGC